>JAFYAB010000089.1 GCA_017540945.1 Oscillospiraceae bacterium
CAAAACCACTGAAAAAGTCAGCGGGATATAGCAAAACGGGCCGGGATATGGTATAATCGGAGCATCAAAGGAAAAGGGTGATATAGATGCTCCGAGAAGAAGGAAAGCAATACAGCTTTCACAGCATGCTTTACAACAAGATTCCCGAGGATCATCTGCTAAAGGTGATTGACCGGGCGGTGGATTTCAGCTTTATCAATGAAATGGTAGCCGGAAGCTACTGTCGGGAGTTCGGCAGACCGGCCAAGGAACCGGAGTTAATGGCAAAGCTGCTGTTTTTGGAGCACATCTATGACTTGTCCGACGAGAAGGTCATAAAGCGTGGAAACTTCGACCTTTCCTTTCTCTGGTTCCTTGGTCTGAATCCAGAGGAAGAATTGCCGGATCCAAGCCTGCTGGCGAAGTTCCGGACCCAGCGGCTGCAGGAAGCAACCCTGGACGACATTCTCACAGAAATCATCCGGCAATGCGTAGAAAAGGGCATCATTAAGGGCAAGAGCCTGTCCGTAGACACCACGCACATACTGGCAAACTCCACAAAGAAGGTGCCGGAACGGGTAATGAAGCATCTGGCGAAGAAGATTTTTAAGGGCTTAAAGGACGATATTGGTTTTGTTCCCGAGGAAATCCCTGTGGATCTGCCGGATTACAAGCAAATTGAGGACCACCGGGAGTCCAAGGAAACCATGAAAACCGCCCTGGAAACCGTCATGGAGGCCGCGGAGCCTTATGCCGGAGAGAAAACCGAGGCGGCGATTGCGGAAGCGAAGGAAATCCTGTCAGACGAGAAGTTTCTGCTGCAGAAGGGCGTCCGGTCTTTAAGCGACAAGGACGCGAGAGTGGGAAGCAAATCCAAAACCGACCAGTTTTTCGGATACAAAGCGGAATTTACCATGACCACCGACGAGCGGCTCATTACCGCAATCGACGTACACAGCGGTGAGTACGTGGACGGTAAGGAGTTCTCCTCCCTGCTGGAGCGCACGCAGGAAAGTGGTGTTCAGGTGGAGGAGCTGATGGGTGACAAGGCATACTTCCGCAAGGACATTCTGGAGGAGCTGGACGCAAAGAAAATCAAGGGCTACATTCCGGTCAGCGCCAGCGTTTACAAGATTGACGAGGAGCTGTTTGCATACAACAAGGACAGCGACCAGTGGTTCTGCTTTATGGGCAACCATACAGTTGGGTGTAAAAAGAACAAGCAGGGTAACGGGCGCGGCGATACATACGAAATCATTACGTATCTATTTAAAAAAGAACAGTGCAAGGATTGTCCGCACAGAGACAAATGTATCGGCTCCAAGGGCGGGAAGAAAACCGCCCGCAAGCTGAGGGTGACCGCTTCGGCTCCACTGTTCTATGAGAAGAGCCAGGAGCAGAAAACGCCGGAGTTTCGGGAGAAGTACAAGAAGCGCGCCGCACAGGAGTGGAAGAACGGAGAAATGAAACGCTTCCACGGAATGAACCGTGCCCGAGGCTGGGGCAAGCGGAGCGTGAGCTTCCAGGTAAAGTTTACCGCGATTGCCGTCAACCTGAAACGGATCGCGGCATTGTGGCGCGACATGGAGCTGGCGGAAGCAAAAGCCGCGGTAAAACCAAAAAGTTTTCCACAAGCGGCGCCGCCGGACGGAGGCCGCGGGTTTACAGCGCCCATTTGCCAGAAAAACAGGGAGAATAGCATCCTATTTTCTCCGATATTCTCCCTATTTTCCGCCCTTTCCGCCTAAAGCGGGGACTTTTTCAGTGGTTTTGAACCGTCCCCCGATTGGGACGAATCTTCAGGATTCTATGCGAATTGCATAGCTCGGCTTCTCCGGCAGATATTTGATTCGCAGCTGCGAACCCTCATGGAGATCATAGTCCCATGCCTTTTTCCCAATGTTGAATTCAAAACTCTTTCCGCTTCCCAGCAGGGCTTCCACGTCCTGTCCGTTCCTTGCCCGATACGTAACGTAATAGGAATGGCTGATGGAAACCATGCCGTCGCTGTCGGTACTCACATTCTCTTTGACACGGGTTACCACGGCGTTGGCCTCAATCCCGTTTTGGCTGATCTCCCCATTGATCTTCTTATTGCGGATGACCAGCGCCGCAATCACAAGCAGAATTACCCCAAGACCTATGAACGCATACTGCATAAGCAGGCCCTCCCTGTTTCGCATGGCAGAAGGATTTGAATTGTTATATTATTCTATCAAGGGTGGCATCAAAAGTCAATTGAAATTCGCCCGGCGCTGACACCGCTGTGTGGCAGCTCATTTATACATAATAACATAGTTTCCGTTTTCCGTTTTCCATTTTCAATTATTTTGACGCCGAAGGCCCTGCTCCGCCGCCTCCGGGGGGGCGCTCCCGCGGCGCTCCGCGCGGGGGACGCCGTCTTCGGCCGGAGCGGCGGGCGCGGGCCGCTCACGAAGCCGGTCTCGTGCCGCTGTCGTTCCGGTGCAGCTCCTGTACCAGCTTGATATAGTCCCGGGCGTAGCTGGAAAGATAGCTGCTCTTGCGGTAAGCCGCCACGAATTCCGACACCACGCGGCCCTGTCCGATGGAATAGCAATCCAGCTCGAAGCGCTCCGCCCGATGGCGCAGATGCGGCTCGAAGAGGAAGGAGACGCCGTAGCCGCGGGCGACGAGGCCCATGATGGCCGGGAGGTTCGAGGTGTAGACCGTATCCGCAAAGCGCAGCTTCCGCTCCTGAAACAGCGCGTCCGTGATCTGCCGGGTCCGCTGCTCCGGCTGCATCAGGATCACCGTCTCCTTTTCCAGAAGCACCGGGTCAAGGATGGGCCAGCCGCCCGGATTTTGCTGGGCAAAGCGCCCGATGGGGTGGTCCTTGCAGCATATGATCAGAAGCTCCTCCTCGTCCAGCGCTTCATAGCAAAGCATGGGATTTTCCACTGCCGGGCGCGAATAGAAGGCCACGTCCACCTGGCCCTCCAGCAGCCGGCGGTCATTCTCGTCGGAGTTCCCCTCAAACAGGTTGACCTTCACGTTGGGGTACAGCCGCCGGAACTCCGGCAGGGTGCCGGGCAGCATGTAGGTGCAGCGCATCCGGGCAAAGGCCAGGTTCAGAACGCCCACGTCGTTCTTGAGAATATCGGCCAGCTCCACGTCCAGGTCGGCCTTCTGCCGGCGGATTCGCGCCGCGTAGTCCACGTAGCGCTCTCCCGCATAGGTCAGCACATACTTGTTGCCCAGGCGGCGGAAGAGCTTCAGACCCAGATCGTTTTCCAAGGAAATCAGAAACTTGCTCAGCGTGGGCTGGGAAACGTACAGGGCCTCGGCGGCCTTGGTGATGTTCTGATGCTCGGCAATGGCCAGCACGTAGTTCAGTTCGCGGAAATCCATCAAGCTTCCTCCTTTTTCGGTTTTTCGTATCTATTCAGTCGCCCCCTTCTACGTAGGGGCGGATGCCCACATCCGCCCTCGCATGCAGGCAAAAATCGGGAGACAGGGCCGATGTAGGCATACATTCGTGACTCTTCGAGTTCGGCCCCTACGGGTTGCTGAATCGATACGGTTTTTCTTATCATAACACAGCGAAACAGAGAATGCAAGCATTCTTCATATTTTTCATAGTTATTATTCCTTTGTAGAATATTGATTATAAATCGCGAAGATTTACAACGAATTGCACAAATCAAAGCTTTTTGATTTGTGCAATTCGTTTTTATATGCCTAATTAGAATTGTTTGTATGATTATTATGAATTTTACATCATAATAGAAATGTGATAAGGTACAACCAGAGAGAAAAAGCTCTCAGCTTCAAATCCCAACCGTAACACGGCACATCAGGAAAGGAAGGCAGCTTATGAAAGAAATCAAAAAACTCCCCGTCACCATTCTCCGCGGCGGCACCAGCAAAGGCGTCTATATTCTCCAGTCCGATCTGCCCGAAGATCAGAGCGCCTGGGAGCCCATCCTGCTCCGGCTCATGGGCAGCCCGGACCGCAAGCAGATCGACGGCCTGGGCGGCTCCCAGTCCGTGACCTCCAAGGTCGCCATCATCCGGAAGTCCGACCGGGCCGACGCCGACGTGGACTACACCTTCGCCCAGGTCTCCGTGGACAAGCCCCTGGTCAGCTACAAGGGCAACTGCGGCAACATCTCCTCCGGCGTGGGCCCCTTCGCCATTGAAAAGGGCCTGGTGGCGGCCAAGGACGGCGAGACCGCCGTTCGCATCTACAACACCAACACCGACAAGATCATCGAGGCCGTGGTGAAGACCCCCGAGGGCCGGGTGGCCTATGAGGGCGACTTCTGCATTGCCGGCGTCCCCGGCACCGCCTCCCCCGTCAAGCTGAAGTTCGTGGACCCCGCGGGGACCCTGGGGAAGGGCCTGCTGCCCACCGGCAGCGCCGTGGACGTTCTGGAGGTTCCCGGGTACGGGCCGGTGGAGGTCTCCATCGTGGACGCCGCCAACCCTCTGGTCTTCGCCCGTGCGAAGGATCTGGGGCTCAGCGGCAAGGAGCTCCCCGACGAGCTGAACGCCGATGCGGAAAAGCTGGAGCTGCTGGAAAAGGTCCGCGGTCTGGCCGCCGTGAAGCTGGGTCTGATCGAGGACTACACCCGCTCCGCCTGGGACACCCCGGGCATCCCCAAGATGACCTTCGTGGCCGAGGCTGAGGACTACGTCAACGGCGACGGCAAGGAGATCAAAAAGGAGCAGATCGACCTGCTTTCCCGGATGATGTCCATGCAGAAGACCCATCCCAGCTACGCCATGACCGGCGCCATGTGCACCGCCGCGGCGGCTGTGATCCCCGGCTCCATCGTCGCGCAGGTCCTGCCTGCGGGCGTGGACACCCAGTTCATCCGCATCGGCCACCCCGGCGGCATTCTGGAGTGCGGCGTGGACTATCGGGAAAACGGCGCCTGCCCCATCATCGACGACACCTTCGGCTTCCGTACCGCGAACCTCCTGCTGGAGGGCACCGCCCGGATCGCCCTTTGAGAGAAAGAGAGGAAATGAAATGAAACTGCAATCTAAAAAAGCGCCCCGGCTTGGCGTACTGCTGCTGGTTTTGCTGATGCTGGCAACTCTGATCCCCAGCGTATTTGCCGCTGACGCACCCGCTGAGACTTCTGCGCCGGAGGAAACCATGGTCGCCCTGGGCGAAGCCCCCGAAGTCGTGGCTGCTCCTGAGGCCACGGAAAAGGCCGGCGACGCCCCCGCCGGAGAAGTCCTGACCACCGGCACGGAGGAAGCCGCGTCCGACGAATGGACCTGCAAGGTCTGCTCCACCGTCAACGAGGGCGGCGACGCCTGCAAGAAGTGCGGCGCCTCCCGTCCCACCACCGTGCTGTCGATCATCGCGCTGGTGGTTCTGGCCGTGGTCATCGCCATCGGCTTCATCAAGAAGGTCAACCTGGGCTTCCTGGCCATCGGCGCGGCCTTCATCCTGTCCATGGTGGCCGGCATCGGCCCCAAGTACGTCACCAAGGCCTTCGACTCCGACATGTTCGTCACCCTGGTGGGCGTCACCTTCCTCTTCGGCATGGCCTCCCAGAACGGCACCCTGGACCTCTTCTCCAAGAAGGTCGTGGCCCTGGTGGGCAAGCGCACCGTGCTGATCCCCATTCTGATGTTCTTCCTCTCCGCCTTCATCTCCGCCATCGGCCCCGGCCACATCGCCGCCGGCATCCTGATGACCACCTTCGCGGTGTACCTGGCCTTTGAGATGAAGATCAACCCCATCACCACCGCCCTCTTTGCCAAGCTGGGCGCCAACGCCGGCTGCGCCTCCCCCCTGTCCCTGACCGGTCAGCTGGGTCTGAAGCTCACCAACAACCTGGTCTCCGACGTCACCAACGCCGACATCGTGGAGCGGCTGGGCTTCAGCGGCCTGCACTTCTTCATGGCGACTCTGGTCTCCGGCTTCATCTTTACCCTGCTGCTCTACGTCTTCACCAAGAGCTACAAGGTCAAGGCGGACAACCCCCTGAAGCTGAAGGACATCCCCAGGTTCAACTGGAAGCAGTGGGTCACCATCGGCGCCATCGTGATGATGGTCGTCCTCTGCATCGGCTTCCAGATGAACACCGGCCTCACCGCCTTCGTCATGGCCTCGATCCTGGTCCTGCTCCAGTGCGCGGACGAGAAGAAGGCCATCAAGGGCATCCCCTGGGGCACCCTGGTCTTCATCTGCGGCGTGGGCGTGCTGGTCTCCGTCATCGACATGATGGGCGGCATCGACATGATCTCCGGCCTGCTGCAGAAGCTGATGGGGCCCAGCACCGCGACCCCCGTCCTGGCCGCCACCTCCGGCATCCTGTCCTGGGTCAGCTCCACCACCGGTGTGGTCATGCCCGCCATGTTCAAGATGCTCCCCAACATCCTGCGGAGCTTCGGGACCAGCGTCAACTACATGGAGCTGATCTCCGCCATCACCGCCACCTCCTTCGCGGCGGCCATCTCCCCGCTGTCCACCGGCGGCGCCATCATCATGTCCTCCTACTCCGCCTCCAAGGAGACCACCAACGAGGAGATGAACAAAATCTTCAAGTTCCTGTTCCTGCTCTCCGTGGCCAACGTTCTGCTGAACGTCCTGCTCTCCTGGATCGGCGTGTTCCGGCTGGGCGGCCTGTTCTGACAGAGCAAACGCAAATACAAGCGCCGACGCCCGCCCCTTCCGGCGTCGGCACGTCCTCAAAAAAAGAAAGGGCGCGTTGCAAAATAGCGTCTGAAAACAAAGGCACCAGCTTTCCCCGAAAAAGGGGTTGGCTGGTGTCTCTGTTTGTGGTAAAATTAAGTCGTGACACAAAACATTACCACAACAG
>JAFYAB010000044.1 GCA_017540945.1 Oscillospiraceae bacterium
CCGTCCAATTCGATCACAAGCTTTGCCTGTGCGCAGTAGAAATCAGCGATAAAGTAACCGATTACCCGCTGGCGGTAGAATTTCACGGGATAATTTCGCAGATATTGATACCAGAGGATCCGTTCCTCCAGGGTCATGTTTTTTCGGAGCTGCTTCGCGTTCCAGCTCAGCTCCGGGTTTGTTTTGCGAGCCATAACGCGCCTCCCTCTGTTTTGGCGCTCTGTTCCGGGAGCGGACCCCTCCACCGGCCTTGAGGCCGGTCCCCCTCCCCTTGTCAGGGGAGGTTTTTGGTCGCCACCACGTTGCCGTCGGTGCCGGCGACGTTGGGGATCAGAATATCGCCCACGGCCACGGGGGGCTTGACGCGGAGCTTAGCGATCTCGTCCATGACCTCGAAGATCCTGCCCTTGGGGATGGGGCGGTCGGTCTTTACGGGCAGGCGGCGGGCGGGGCCCTCCGCAATCACGGTGGAGGTCACCACCCGGACCGGGTTGCGGAGCTCGTTTTCGCCGTAGACGGCGCCGCGGGGACAGGAATTGCCGGTGACGGCGAAGCTCTCCTCGTCCACCTTCAGGTGGCAGCCCTTGGGACAGGTGATGCAGATGAGTTCTTTCATGGGGCAGCCTCCTTATTCCTTCGGGGTATGGCCGCTGAGCTCAGCGGCCGCCGCGGGCGCTTCCTCGATCTCAACGGTCAGCGTGTCGCCGACGATCCGGTCCAGCAGGACCTTGGGGATCCTGATATTTTCCATCTCGCCGGGGGCCATGTGCTCGCGCTTGAAGCGGGCGATCTGCTTTTCGCCGTCCGTCACGCGGATGGCCGTGTCCTTCCGCACGTTTCGCACCCGGAAGAATATCTCCACGGAATCCATCCCACGGTGGATATGCTGCGGCACGGTATACCCCACGTCGAATCCGTTTACCAGCCGGATCTCGGAGCCCTCCGGGCGGATTCCGTGGAGATACGCGGCAGCGGATCGGCCCGCCTGCTCGCTCTCCGCGGAAACGTAGTCCACCAGGTCGTGGACGTGCAGCACGTTGCCGCAGGCAAAGACGCCGGGGATGGAGGTCTCCCGATTCTCCCAGACCACGGGGCCGTTGGTGCGGGGATCGATCTCCACACCGGCCTGGCGGGAGAGCTCGTTCTCGGGCAGCAGACCCACGGAGAGCAGCAGGGTATCGCAGTCGAAAACCATCTCCGTGCCTGGGATGGGATTGCGGCGCTCGTCCACCCGGGAGACCACCACCTGCTCCAGGCGGTCCCTGCCGCGGATGTCGGTGACCGTGTGGCTGAGATAGAGGGGGATGTCAAAGTCGTGGAGACATTGGACGATGTTGCGGGTCAGACCGCCGGAGTAGGGCATCAGCTCCACGCAGGCCAGGACCTTGGCCCCCTCCAGGGTCATGCGGCGAGCCATGATCAGGCCGATGTCGCCGGAGCCCAGGATGACCACCCGCTTGCCCACCATATAGCCCTCCATGTTCAGGAAGCGCTGGGCGGCGCCGGCGGTGAAGATGCCGGAGCAGCGGGCGCCGGGGATGGAGATGGCCCCCCGGGTGCGCTCCCGGCAGCCCATGGCCAGGACCACGGCCCCGGCCTGGATGGCCTCATAGCCGCGCTGGGGGCTGACGGTGTGCAGGACCCGCTTCTCGTCCAGATCCAGCACCATGGTATCGGTGCGGATCCGGATATCGGTCTTCGCGGCCATGTGGATGAAGCGGCCCGCGTACTCGGGACCGGTGAGCTCTTCCTGGAAGCGGTGCAAGCCGAAGCCGTTGTGGATGCACTGGTTGAGGATGCCGCCGGCTTCCTTGTCCCGCTCGAGGATCAGAATGTCCCGGACGCCGTCGTTCCAGGCGGCCAGCGCCGCGGCAAGGCCCGCGGGGCCGCCGCCGATGACGACGAGTTCGTGATAAGTCATGCCTTCGCGCCTCCCTTCGTCTCGCCGCAGAGGACCCAGGTGCCCTCCCAGTCCATCAGGACCCGGGTGGGATCGATGCCCAGCTCCCGGGCGATGATCTCCTGGACCCTGGGGCCGCAGAAGCCGCCCTGGCAGCGGCCCATGCCCGCGCCTACCCGACGCTTGACGCCGTTGACGGAGACGGGGGGGATGGGGGTGTGCAGCGCCGCGACGATCTCGCCCTCGGTGACGGTCTCGCAGCGGCAGATGACCCGGCCCCAGCGGGGATCCTTTCGGATCATCTCGTTCTTTTCGTCTTCGGAAAGCTCGTGGAAGCGGACGCGGCGGCGGGAATCGATATATTCTTCCTTCTGTTCGGCCTTCAGGCCGGCGGCTTTCAGCAGCCGCAGAGCCTCCTCACCGAAGGCGGGCGCCGCGGACAGACCGGGACTGCGGATCCCGGCGAAGTGGAAAAAGCCTGGCGCGACAGCGCTCTCCCCGATGATGAAGTCCTCGTGGTCGGAGTTGGCCCGGACCCCGGCGAAGTTGCGGATATTGTCCCGGAAGTTGACGCCGGGGACGGAGCGAAGCGCGGAAGCCCGCACAAAGGCCAGCCCCGCGGCGGAGTTGGCGGTATCGTCGGGGGTCGTGGGCTGTGCGTCGGGACCCACCAGCAGATTGCCGTGGACCGTGGGGGCCACCAGCACGCCCTTGCCCAGCTCCGAGGGACACTGGAAGATCACATGCTCCACCCGATGGCCTTCGGATTTGTCCAGCAGGAAATATTCCCCCTTGGTGGGCAGGATGCGGAAGCTCTCGTCCCCCACCAGCCCCGCGATCCGGTCCGAATGGGTGCCGGCGCAGTTGATCACATAGGGAGCGGTAAAGTCGCCCTTGGGCGTGCGGATCCGATATCTGCCCTCTGTCCGCTCAATGGCGGTAACGGGCGCGGAGAGATGGAGCTCCGCACCGTTGCGGACCGCGGTCTCCGCCAGGGCATAGCAGAGCTCCCAGGGATTCACGATGCCGGCGGAGGGAGCCCAGAGGGCACAGCGGGTGGCGGGGGAGACGCCGGGGTCCATGGCCCGGGCTTCGTCCCCGGAAATCATCTGCAGGCCGGGCACGCCGTTGGCCCGTCCTCTGGCATACAGCTCCTGCACATGGGCGTCGTCCTGCTCGGACAGGGAGAGGACCAGCGAGCCGATGTTGGCATAGGGCACGTCCAGGCGGCGGCACAGCTCCCCCATCAGGGCGGCGCCCCGGACGTTGAGCTGGGCCATCTTCGTCCCGGTCTCGGGATCATAGCCCGCGTGGACGATGGCGGAATTGGCTTTGGTGGTGCCGTTGGCCACGTCGTTGGAGGCCTCCAGAACGCCCACGCGCAGCTTATGCTGCGCCAGAGTATAGGCGCAGGAGGCGCCGGTCACACCGCAGCCGATGATGATGACGTCGTAGTTCATGCAATGCTCCTCTTCCTTGGTCGGGATCTGTGGTCGGACGGCTCAGGGGATCTGCGTATCTTCAAACTTGCAGCGGACCCAGCAGAAGGTCTCCTTTTCGCCTACAGTGGCGTAAACCCGGGTGGTGCCGCTGCCCACGGCCACCACATGGCCGCCGGCGTCCACGGTGCAGACAGCCTCGTCCAGAGACCGCCAGCTGACCGGCGTGCCAATGGGGACATTGGTGACGGAGAGCACATAGTTCTCGCCTGCGGCAAAGAAGGTCATGTCGTCCTTGTTGAGGGTCAGGGCGTCCACCGAGACTTCGGCCGCCGCCGTGGTTTCCTCACTCAGATCGCAGACCACGCCGCACTCCGCCTCTTCGCTGCCGCAGCGCACCGTAATGACGGCGCTGCCGGGGCCGACGGCGGTGACGATGCCCACGGGGCTGACCTTCACCACGCCCTCATCGGAGGAGGCGAAGCTGCGATCGTCGGTGGTGTCGGAGGGGCTCAGGCTCAGCTTCAGCTGGGTCTGCTGGCCGCGGGTGGTGAAGCGGATCTCGGTTTGGCTCAGGGTTATGCCGGTGCAGGGCACGGGTTCGCCGTTGTGGGGACGGGCTGGAGCCTCCGTCTGCTCGGGCTCGGCGCTGCCATCGGCCTGTGTCTCGGTCGCCCGGGCCTCCTTTTCAGCTGCCAGCTTGTCGAAAATGGGCAGCTCAAGGGTGTCGGTCTTCCAGAGCAGATAGGCTCCGCCCGCCAGCAGAGCCGCTCCCAGCACCAGAACGCTCAGGATCAGGAAGACCCGGGGGATCCGTCTGCGGTCCTTCTCCGGCAGCTCCTCCGGCATGGGGCCGCGGCCATCCCGGGCAGGGGCGGGGGTAAACACAGGCTCCTGCCGATCAAGCTCCGCCGCCTGCTCCTGCTCGGCGCGGCGGGCGGCCTTCTTCTCCTCCTTGAGGCGGCGCTTTTCCTCCTTGCGGCGGGCCTCCTCCTCTTCGATCAGGCGTTCCTCGTCGGCGTCCTGGATGAAGCGGGCGTCCTTCCGGCGCCGCTTCGCCTCCTGCTCCGCCTCCTTGCGCTCAGCCCGGCGCTGCTTGCGCTCGGTCTCGGTGATGCGCTTGCGCTGGACGGGGTCGGCCGTGTCCACCACCTGAGGCGCGGTGCCGCAGAGGGGGCACTTGGACAGGTTCGTGTCATAGAGCTGCCCGCAGTTGGGACATACGTTTTTATTCAGCATCGATATGGTTCCTCCAGTAATTGGTAATCGGTCTGTATTCCCGGCAAAAATTCGCGTCTTTTGGAGACTTCTACCCTATATCATACCATTTTCTTCTAAATAAAACAATATCTTGTTGCATTTTTTTTGCTTTTGGTATAAGATATAATAGATATTTTGTCGAAAAGGAGGAGTACGACCATGCTGGATCACAAGGTTTCTCCGCTTCTGGACGCGATGGAAGTGGGGGAATGCTTTTCCCGGCACGACGGCGTCAGCTGTTATCGGATCCTGCATCCGGAGTCGGGCCGTGAGTTTGTACTCAAGCATATCTCCGTCCCCGCCCGAGAGGAACAGGTCGAGGCTCTGCTGCTGACCGGCGCCTACTCCAGCGCGGCGGAGGCCGACGCCTACTATCGCAAGGAGGCGGAAGCCCTGGTCCGGGAGGCCGAAAACCGCAAGAAGCTCCTGGACTGCCCCTATATTCTGCCCTTCCTGGGCGTGCAGATGGAGAAGAAAGAGGACTTCGGCTATGACGTCTACGCCGTTCTGCCCAAGCGCAACTCCCTGCAAAGCTATCTCAATGAAAACGCCGTCTCCCATCTGCGGGGCATCAACATGGGCATCGATCTCTGCGTAGCCCTGGCCGCCCTGCGGGAGGAGGGCTACGTCCACGGCAATCTGAAGCCCGGAAACGTCTTTTTCTCCGACACCGGCCGCTTCCTGCTGGGGGATTTCGGTCTGATCTCCACCGAGGACATGCAGTACGCCGTCCTGCCGGAGCAGTACCGCAGCAGCTACACCGCGCCGGAGCTCAACAGCTTCGTGGGCGGCATGAACCCCACCGTGGACATCTACTCTCTGGGCATGATCCTCTACCGGATCTACAACGGCAACCACGCCCCCTTCGAGGACGAAAAAACCTCCCCCAAGGCCGCCGACGCCAAGCGCGTCTCCGGCGAGCCTCTGCCTGTGCCCATCTACGCAGACTACGAGCTGACGGAGATCATCCTGAAGGCCAGCGCCTTTGATCCGGCGGAGCGCTACCAGACGCCGGAGGAGATGCGGATCGAGCTGGAGCAGTATATGCGCCGCAACGCGGTCAGCGACCATCTGATCGTCCCGCCCCTGGTAACCGACGGAGCCGCTTTGAGCCCGGAGGCCGCGCAGGAGCAGCCCGAGCCCGTTCGCTTCACCGACCCGGACAAGCTGGACGAGGGCTTCAAAAAGACCTTCTCCCCCGAGGAAAGCAAGGAGCAGAAGGCCGACAAGGAGAAAAAAGAAAAAAAGTCCAAAAAAGAAGAGCCGCCCAAACTGAACGAGGAGCTGGAGAAGAACAAGAAGAAGCACCGCAGGCGGGCCTGGATCCTCTTTGCGGCCGCTCTGGCCCTGGTGATCCTGCTGGTGGGCGTTTATGAGTTCACCGACCTGGGCAAGGGAATGTGGCACTACTTTGTCACCGTGGACAAGCTGGAGCTCAGCGACGTTACCGCCGACAGCCTGCGCCTGCGCATCGACACCAACACCGACCCCGACGCCTTCATCCCCTACTGCCAGGACCCCTACGGCAACTCCTTTACGGGGCGTTTCCAGAGCGGGGTCGCGGAGTTCTCGGGGCTGAAGCCCAACACCCAGTACAATCTCAAGGTGGAGCTTCCCGGGCTGCACAAGCTCTCCGGCGTCACCACCGCCTCCGCCGCCACCAAGGCCCGGACTGAGCTGCTGGCCTTCAGCGCGGAGCCCGGCTCCGCCCCCGGCAGCGTCAAGCTGCTGCTGACCCTCAAGGACAGCGACACGGAACCCGCCTTCTGGACCCTCCGCTACGGCAAGGAGGGGGAGACGCCCGCAGAGATGCAGTTCGCAGGCCGCAGCTGCCAGATCAACGATCTGGAAAACGGCGCGCCTTACCGCTTTGAGCTGGTGGAGACCGACAATCTCTATCTCTCCGGCGTCACGTCCCTTTCCTACACGCCTCTCATCCCCATCGAGGCCTCGGAGCTGCAGCTGGACTCCATTCAGGACGGCACGGCCCTGCTGCGCTGGCGCTGCGCCAGCGAGCTGCCGGAGGCCTGGGAGCTGGTTTGCACCGGCCCGGAGGGCGAGTCGCTGCCGGTGGAGCTGCGCGATGCCGAGCAGGATGAAGCCGGCTGGATTTGCTCCGCTGCGGTATCCGGCATCGTCCCCGATCTCAGCTACACGGTAAAGCTGGACGCTCTGGGGCTGCCCGCCCCGCTGAAGCTGGAGCTGAAGGACGATCAGATCAGCATTCAGAGCTTCACCGCGGAGGCCCTCCTCAACGGCCTGTCCCTGCACTGGTCCGCCAACCGGGAGCCCGAGGCGGGCTGGAAGGTCGTGGCCGCCTTTGGAGACGGCCAGCGGATCGAGGAGCTCTTCCACGGAGACAGCGGCCTGCTCGCGGTCCTGCCCGACACGGACTATACTGTCACCATCGAGCCCGCCGACGGCAGCGACGCCAAGGGCGAGCGCTCCCTCTCCGTCCGCAGCTGGGAGACTGTGCGCTACACCCAGCGGGGTTTGGATCAGCACACCACCATCGGCACCTACTTCACCCCCGACAAGGAGGAATGGAGCTTCGTCGATCTGGGGGGCGGCACCGTCCGCTACCGGCACAACGACAAGATCACCTTCGTGATCACCGCCAGTCGGAACCCTGATCCCAGCGAGGAGGAGGTCACGGTCCAGTACGTCATCCGCAACACGGATACCGGAGCCGTGGTGGATCTGCAGCAGGAAAAGCTGGTTTGGGATACCCTCTGGGACGGCAACCGCTGGTTTGGTCAGATCCCCTGGCTCCCCAACGTCCCCGGCGCCTATTCCTTCTCCATCTATCTCGACAGTCAGCGCCTTGGCACCATTCCCTTCACGCTGATCGAGTGACGCAAAAAAATCGGCCCGCTGCCGGAATCGGCAGCGGGCTGTTTGCATTCTCAGGCGTTCAGGTATTTGACGGCCTCTGTGGCGGCCACGGCGCCGTCGGCGGCGGCGGTGACCAGCTGGCGGAGCTCCTTGGTCCGGTTGTCGCCGGCCACAAAGATTCCGGGGACCCGGGTGCGGCAGTTCTCGCCTGCCACGGCGTAGCCCGCCTCGTCCAGCTCGATCAGCGAGCGGAAGCTCTCGTTCTCGGGGACGCGGCCAACGGCCACGAAGAGGCCCTTGACCTCCAGCATCCGCTTTTCACCCGTCAGCTTGTCCGTAAGCTCCACGCCGGTCAGGCGCTTGTCGCCCAGCAGGGCGGTGACGGTGGAATTGAAGACGAATTCCACGTTCGCCTTCTCCCGCAGCCTGGCGACGGTGGCCTCCTCGCCCCGGAAGCTGTCCCGGCGGTGGATCAGCCAGACCTTGTTGGCCAGCTCGGCCAGATAGAGCGCGTCCTCCAGGGCGGTGTTGCCGCCCCCCACCACCGCCACATCCCGGCGGCGGAAGAAGTTGCCGTCGCAGGTGGCGCAGTAGGACACGCCCTTGCCGGTGAGCTCCTGCTCCCGCGCCACGCCCAGCTTCCGGTTCTCGGAGCCGGTAGCCAGGATCACGGCTCCGGCCTCGTATTCGTTCTGGGCGGTGCGGACCTTCTTGACCTTGCCCTGATCCTCCAGGCCGGTGACCTTCTCCAACTTCACTTCGGCCCCCAGGGCCGTGGCCTGCTCGTAGAGCTGGTTGGCAAAGTCGGCTCCGGAGATGTGGGCTACAACGGGATAGTTCTCAATATCGGGGGTGTTGATGATCTGGCCGCCCCAGGCTTTGGCCTCCAGCACCAGAACGGACTTGGAGGCCCGCCGGGCGTAAATGGCGGCAGTCAGCCCGGCAGGGCCGGCGCCGACTATAACGATGTCATACATGGTAATTCCTCCCGTTTGTTGTTGACTGAAGCTTGGCCTATTGGCCAAATGATGCCCGTGCTTCGCACGAATGAAGCTCGCGCAGGGAGCTGCATCATTAGCGACCGCAGGGAGCGGCTTCCTTTGCGGAGCACTCAGCCCAGCATCTTGACGAGGCTTTCCTTGGGCACCAGGCCCACGCTGCGGTCGGCCTCGACGCCATCCTTGATCAGGACCACGCAGGGAATGGAGAAGACGCCGTATTCCTCAGCCAGGTCCATGTTCTCGTCCACGTCGATGCCCACCACGGACACGTCGGGCCGCTCGGCGGAGAGCTCCTCCAGCACGGGCTTCAGCATACGGCAGGGACCGCACCAGGTGGCGTTGAAGTCCACCAGCACGGGCTTTTCGGATTTGAGCACGACTTCCTCGAAGTCGGCGGAAGTGATTTCACGGATGGCCATAGTTGTATCCTCCTTGGTGTTTTATGATTTGATGATAGCATACTCAGGCAGGCTTGTAAAGGCCTGTTTTGTCCTTGCGCAGGACAGTTTCGTTCAGAGCAGGGATTTGATGGTCTCCTCCAGCTCCATAGGGTCCGCGATGGGAGACAGACGGCGTACCACCCTGCCCTCCCGGTCCACCAGGAACTTGGTGAAGTTCCACTTGATGTCGTTGGGGGCCTTGCAGCTGGCGCTGATCTTGGCAATGGCGGCCATGGCAGCCTTGGCCTTCAGGCCCTTTACAGGCTCGTCGGCCGGAGCCTCGTTTTTCAGCCAGGTGAAAAGGGGGTCCGCGTTTTCCCCGTTCACGTCCAGCTTTTTGAATTGGTCGAATTGCGTCTTGTAGCGCCCGGTGCAAAAGGCATGGATCTCCTCGTCCTCGCCAGGGGCCTGGTGGCCAAACTGGTTGCAGGGGAAGTCCAGGACCTCCAGGCCCTGGCCGTGGTAGGCCTCGAAAAGCTTCTCCAGGGCCTCATACTGAGGCGTGAAGCCGCAGCCCGTGGCGGTATTGACGATCAGCAGGACCTTGCCCCGCAGGCCGGAGAGGGCATAATCCTCCCCCTTGCGGGTCTTGACGGAAAGCTCATAAATGCTCATGCAGACATCCTCCTCTGTTGTCTTGTTTACAATTAGATTGTATCAAATTTATCTGCTTTTGTCAAGAGCCTGTGAAAAAATATTTTTCCACCCCCCTTGACAGGGGCCCCGGGCGTGGTATAATAGGGCCACAAGTTCATACCGCGCTTGAGGGAGTAGTTCCCCACCGGGGAGGCAGGTCCGTCACCACGCTGCGTTTGCAGCCGGACCGCCCTGAAAACGAGACTCATGTTGGACAAAGGTCCGGCATGGGTTTTTTTGTTTTCCCTGAAAGCCTGTCCAGTTTGAAAGGAGCTTATACCATGTCCTTCCTGATTACTTTGCTTCAGATCATCAGTCTGCCCTTTCTGATCGTAGGTTCCCTTCTCTTTCACATCTTGCTGGCCTGCTTCGTCCATGCCTATGACAAAAGGCGGAGCCGTCAGATCAACGCGGCTTTGGAACAGGCCATTCGCAGAGCCACGTCCGACCAGCGCAGATAATCCGCCGCGGGAGGCGTTCCGCGAACCGGAAACCATACGCATCGTACAAAAAGGAGGTACATACCATGACCACACGCATTGTAAGCGCACTTTTCTCCACCGGCGGGAGCCTGCTTCCCTGGCTCCCCATTGCCGCAGCCGCGATCCTTGTGGCCGTCATTCTGGCCACCGGTTACGTCAAGTCCCCGCCCGATCAGGCCTACATCATCTCCGGCCTCAAAAAGGACAGCCGCATTTTGGTGGGCCGGGCCGGCATCAAGGTCCCCTTCTTCGAGAGACTCGACAAGCTCTACCTGGGGCAGATGACCGTGGACATCAAGACCGAGCAGTCCGTCCCCACCAATGATTTCATCAATGTGAACGTGGACGCCGTGGCCAAGGTCCGCATCGCCAATTCCAGCGAAGGCATCAAGCTGGCCGCCAAAAACTTCCTGAACATGCGGCCCGAGAAGATCGCCGCCGAGCTCCAGGACAGCCTCCAGGGCAACATGCGTGAGATCATCGGCACCCTGAGCCTGAAGGACATCAACACGGACCGGGACTCCTTCTCCGACCAGGTGATGATGAAGGCCGCCAAGGACATGGACAAGCTGGGCATCGAGATCCTCTCCTGCAACATCCAGAACGTCACCGACGAGAACGGCCTGATCCGGGACCTGGGCGCCGACAACACCAGCCTCATCAAGAAAAACGCCGCCATCGCCAAAGCCCAGGCGGACCGGGACGTGGCCATCGCCAAGGCCCAGGCGGACAAGGCCGCCAACGACGCCCGGGTGGAGGCCGACACCGAGATCGCCCGCCGCCAGAACGAGCTGGCCATCAAGCAGGCGGAGCTGAAGGTGGAGGCCGACACCAAAAAGGCCGAGGCCGACGCCGCCTACGAGATCCAGAAGCAGGAGCAGCAGAAGTCCATCCAGACCGCCACCGTGAACGCCCAGATCGCCCGGGCCGAGCGCGACGCGGAGCTGAAAAAGCAAAACGTAGAGGTCACCAAGCAGACCCTGGACGCGGAAATTCGCGCCAAGGCCGACGCAGAGCTCTACCGTCAGCGCCAGCTGGCCGAGGCGGACCTCTTCCGCCGTCAGAAGGACGCGGAGGCTGAGCGCTACGAACAGGAGCAGGCCGCCCAGGCCCAGCGCGTCAAGGCAGAGGCCGTCCGCTTCGCCCGGGAGCAGGAGGCCGAGGGCATCAAGGCCGTGGGCGAGGCGGAGGCCGCCGCCATCCGGGCCAAGGCTGTGGCCGAGGCCGAAGGCATTGACAAGAAGGCCGAGGCTATGAAGAAGTACGGCGAGGCCGCCGTCATCGAAATGGTGATGAACGCCCTGCCCGAGATCGCCAAGAACGTGGCCGAGCCCCTGTCCAAGGTGGACAAGATCACCATGTACGGCGAGGGCAACTCCGCCAAGCTCATCTCCGACATCGTGGGCTCCACCACCCAGATCACCGAGGGCTTTGCCTCCGGCATGGGTCTGGACATTAAGAGCCTGCTGGTGGGCGCCCTGGGCGGCAAGCTGGCCGCGGGTCAGGACATCCGCATCGAGCTCCCCAAGCCCAAAGACGAGGCTTGACCCGCAGGGCAGGCTGCGCACAGCCCGCCGTTTCCCCCGCGAAACAACCTTTTTCTCATTCTCAAACCACAAAAATCTTTCTTATTCGCAAAACTGCCCCTTGTCAATGGGGCAGTTTTTTTGTATAATATAGGCTACTTCGAACAAAACCACCCAAAATCGACAGGAAACGACTATGAAACGACTGCTTACCGCAGGCCAGGTCCTGCTTCTTCTGCTTCTTCTGCTGCTCTGCGGCTGTGCGCGGACGGATGGGTCCGCTCCCATTATCAGTACCGAGGCTGCGCCCTCCGTCCGGATCGAGACGACGGCCCCTGCAAGCGCCGCCGTCACCACGGAGGAGGCGCTGCCCACAGCGCCCCGGGGCGGCATTTTCGGCGTGGAGATGGAGCTGCCCGCGGAGCTGCGGGCCACCCCCGGCTGCCCCTGGGTCACGGTGACCATCCGCTTTCCTGCAGTCCCCGCCGATGCGGAGACCGGAGAGCCCTTTTCCCTCACTCTGTATGTGGACGACGAACTCGCCGCCGAGTGGCCGGAGCTGGCCCTCAGCCCCGGGCTGGAAAAGCACACAGAGCTGGAATTTGAGTTCAACCGTTTCCAGGAGGACCGGATCGCCCAGCTGCGGGCCGAGCTTACCCGGGGCGAGGAATGTCTGGTCCGCAGCGCCGTCGTAGAGGTGGACAACTATCCGGAGGAGCTCTATGACTCCCTGCGCATGGACCTGCGCCCCTATTCCATCGACGTGATTCGCGACCAGAACGTCGTGATCGTCTATGGCCGGAACGGAGAGGGAGAGGATTATTCGATCCCCGTCAAGGTCTGGCTCTGCTCCACCGGCGAGAACACACCCACGGGCGACTACAGCCTCGGACCCAAGCGGGAATGGGGCCGGCTCTTTGGCGGCGTCTTCGGCCAGTACATCAGCCGCATCACCGGGGATATTCTCTTCCACTCCGTCCCTTACCTGCGCATGGAGAAGGACAGCCTCGAGGCCGAGGAATACAACAAGCTGGGCAGCTCCGCATCCATGGGCTGCATCCGCCTGGCCGCCGGAGACGTCAAGTGGATCTATGACAACTGCCCCATGGGTACGCCGGTCCACATCTTCGACGCCGATACCCTCCCCGTGGAGCGCCCCGAGTTCATCCCCCTGGACCTGAATGATCCCCGCTCCGGCTGGGACCCGACGGACCCGGACCCGGAGAATCCCTGGAATCAAGACAACTGAATGCCGCGGCGCACAGCGTGCGCCATAAGGAGGTCTTCCCATGAACGGACTGCGACCCGAGGATTACCTGGAGCCCGGCTGCATTTTCTGCAAGCCGGAGGATGAAAACGCCAAGCCGGTGGACCTGCGGCGCTGCCTCACCCGCTTGGACGAATACCTGGATCGGAACGACTGCGCCGCCGCCCGCCGCCATCTGGACTACTGGAAGGCGGAGGCCCTGGCCGGCAACGACCTGCGAGGCCTGCTCACCATCGAAAACGAGCGCATGGGGCTCTTCCGCAAGCTGGGGGACGAGGCCGCCGCCGATGCGGCGCTTGCCTCCGCCCTGGCCCTTGTGGACAGGACCGGCCTGGACGACACCGTGACCGCCGCCACCACCTGGCTCAACGCCGCCACGGTATCCAAGTGCTTTGGCCGCGCCGCGGAAGCCCTGCCCCTCTATGAAAAGGCACGGGCCGTCTACGAACGGGAGCTGGACCCGGCGGATCCCCGGCTGGCCGGGCTGTACAACAATTTTGCCCTGGCTTTGACGGATCTGGGCCGCTTCGACGAGGCCAAAGCCCTCTATGAGCGGGCCCTGGAGATCCTGGGGGCGGGGGAGCATGGCGCCCTGGAGACCGCCGTTACCGAGCTGAACCTGGCGAATCTGGCGGAGGCCCGGGACGGCCTGCTGGAGGCCGAGGAGGAGATCGAGACCCGTTTGGACCGGGCCTGGGCTCTCCTGAACGACCCTTCCCTGCCGCGGAACGGCGGCTATGCCTTCGTCTGCGAGAAGTGCGCCTCAACATTCGGCTATTACGGCCGTTTCATGGACGCCCAGGAATTGCGGGAGAGATCGGAGCAGATCTATGCGGGGACTTGAGCTTTCCAGAGCCTATTACGAGGCCTTCGGCGCTCCCATGCTGCGGGAGCAATTCCCGGAGTGGGCGGATCGGCTGGCAGTGGGCCTGGTTGGCAGCGGCTCCGAGTGCTTCGGCTGGGACGACGAGATCTCCCGGGACCACGATTTCGAGCCCGGCTTCTGCATCTTTCTGCCGGAGGAGGACATTCTGGATCGGAAGACCGAATTCCGGCTGGAGCGGGCCTACGCCGCCCTTCCAAAAGAATATATGGGCTTTTCCAGACCCAGGCTCTCCCCCGTGGGAGGCAACCGCCGGGGCGTGATGCGCTTGGGGGATTTCCTGGAGGCCCGTACCGGAACCAGAGACGGGACGCTTTCCCCTGCGCGCTGGCTGCGGCTGGAGGAGCAGTATCTGGCCGAGGTGGTGAACGGCGCGCTCTTTGCCCAGGGCGACGGCGTCTTCGCCGCCATCCGGAAGCGGCTCTCCCGGCAGCCCGCCGACGTGCGCCGCAAGAAGCTGGCGGGCCGGCTGCTGCTGATGGCCCAGGCGGGGCAATACAACTACCCTCGCTGTCTGGCCCACGGGGAGCCCGCCGCTGCCCAGCTGGCGATCTTCGAGTTTGTCCGCCACGCCATCGCGGTAATCTTCCTGCTGAATGAGCGCTATCTCCCCTACTACAAGTGGCAGTTCCGGGCCCTGCGGCAGCTCCCCCTGCTGGGAGACGAGGCCGAAACCCTGGAGCTGCTGCTGACCACCGACAACGGCCCGACGATGGCCCGGGCCAAGCAGGACCTGATAGAAAATCTGGCGTCGGCCATTATCGGCCTTTTGCAGGACCAGGCGCTCACAGAGGCCGTCTGCGGCGACCTGGAGAAGCACGCCTACTCCGTCAACGACCGCATCGAAAACGCCGAATTGCGAAACGCCCATATTCTGGCGGCTGTGTAGCGCCGACGCGCTTTCGCCTGAGCACCTGACGCAGAGCCATGAAAAAACGACCGTTCCGATTCCCGGAACAGTCGTTTTTTGTCGGTTGCGCGCAGAGCTTATTGCCGCAGATACTTCTCCGTCAGCGCCAGCTGCTCGGGGGTGTTGACGCCCAGGATCTGCTCGTTGAGCTCGGCGGTGTAGACCGCCACCCGCTGGCCGTGGCTCCGCAGGATGGCGGGAACGTCGGTCAGATAATACTCATGCTGGGCGTTGTTGTCCTTGATCTCGTCCAGGCTGGCCAAAAGAGCCCTGCAGTCGAAGGCGTAGATGCCCACGTTGAGCTCCCGGATGGCCTTCTGCTCCGGGGTGCAGTCCCGGTCCTCCACGATGCGGAGGAAGTCGCCGTTTTCGTCCCGCAGGACCCGGCCGTAGGGCAGGTACTCCTCGCAGGTGCCGGAGAGCATGGTGCAGGCGGCGCCGTGCTCGGCGTGGAAGGCCAGCAGGCCCTGGTAGACCTCCTTCTTCAGCAAAGGCATATCGCCGTAGCAGACCAGAACGGTGCCGTCGAAGTCCTTCAGGTGCTCCCGGGCGCACATGACCGCGTGGCCGGTGCCCAGCTGGGGATCCTGGACCGCGTGGGGATAGGCGGGAAAGGCGTCAAAGACCAGCTCGCGCATATAGCCGCCCACCAGGACGGTGTCCTCCGCGGGGATAAAATCCAGCGCCTTCAGCACATAATGCAGAAGCGGCTTGCCGCAGGCCTGCCGCAGGACCTTGGGAAGGTTATTGGCTTCGGACATCATACGGGTGCCCTTTCCGGCTGCAAGAACGACTGCTTTGATCTTCATATTGTTCACTCCTGAGATAATCTATGTGTTTTTCGGCGGGCAGCCCCGCCGTTTTATCAAGTATAAGGGATTCCGTCGAAAAAAGCAAGCGCTATTTTTATATTTGACATTTACAAAAAAGCGCGGCGGGGATATAATGGAGGAAAACCCGTATATGAGGTATTGAACATGATCACCTTCGAGAACGACTACTCCTGCGGCGCCCATCCCAAGGTTTTGGAGCGGCTCTGCGAAACCAACCTGATCCCCCAGCCGGGTTACGGCTTCGACTGTTTTTCCGAGAGCGCCCGGGAGAAGATCCGGGCTGCCTGCGGCTGTCCCGGAGCTGAAATCTACTTCCTCAGCGGCGGCACCCAGACCAACGCCGTGGTGCTGGCCTCCCTGCTCAAGCCCTGGGAGGGCGTGATCGCCGCCCAGACCGGCCACATCCACGTCCACGAGGCGGGAGCCCCCGAGGCTCTGGGGGCCAAGGTCCTGGCCCTGCCGGAGCACGCGGGCAAGATCGACCCGGACGAGCTGCGGGCCCTGACCGCCGCCCTGCTGGCCGACGAGAACGTGGAGCATATGGTCTACCCCGGGGCGGTCTATATTTCCCACCCCACGGAATGGGGCACCCTCTACACCCGGGCGGAGCTGGAAATAATCTCCGCCATCTGCCGGGAATTCGGCATGCGGCTCTATCTGGACGGGGCAAGGCTGGCCTACGGCCTGGCGGCCAGGGACACGGACGTGGATCTGCCTCTGATCGCCTCCCTCTGCGACGCCTTTTACATCGGCGGCACCAAGTGCGGCGCCCTCTGCGGCGAGGCGGTGGTCTTCCCCCGGCAGGCTCCGGCCCACTTCGTCAACTTCATCAAGAAGCACGGGGCTCTGATGGCCAAGGGCCGGCTCTGCGGCGTCCAATTCGACGCCCTCTTTTCCGACGGTCTCTACTGGGCGATCGGCCGCCGGGGCGTGGAGACCGCCGAGCGGCTGAAAAAGCTGCTGGCAAAACACAGGATCCCCTGCTTCATGGACACCCCCACCAACCAACAGTTCGCCATCCTGGAGAACAGGCGCTATCAGGCCCTGCGGGAGAAGGTTCCCCTCAGCTTCTGGTCCAACCCGGACCCGGATCACACGGTGGTCCGCTTCGCCACCGCCTGGTACACCACGGACGAGTATCTGGAAACCCTGGACAAGCTCCTCTGAGCAACGATCACCCATCCCGCGGCGCCGCGGGATGGGTGATCGTTTTCGTTTGATGCGCTGCAGGCCTTATCCAAATTGATACATGGTCCGACTCAGCCATTCCTTCTCGGCCCGCAGCACTGTGGACGGGAAGCTGCTGTGGTTGGGGGCGTCGGGGAAAGCCTGGGTCTCCAGGCAGAGGCCCTGCCTTTTTTGGTAGACAGCTCCGTCCTTGCCCCGCAGCCCCGCGGGGATGTAGTTGCCGGAATAGAACTGGATGCCCGGGCGGTCGGTATAGACCGTCATCACGACGCCGCTCTTGGCGGCCCAGAGCTTGGCGGCGGCCCGGAAGGGGGCCTCCCCGGGATCGATCACGTAATTGTGATCGTAGCCCCCCGCCAGCCGCAGCTGCTCCTCCTCGCCGTCCATTCGCTCTCCCAGGCGCACCGGCTTGGTGAGATCCATGGCCGAGCCGCTGACGGCCCGAATGGCGCCTGTGGGGATGGAGTGGGCGTCAATGGGGGTAAAGCTCTTGGCAAAGAGCTGGATCCGGTGTTCCGCGACGGAGCCGCTGTCGTGGCCGTCCAGGTTGAAATAGCTGTGGTTCGTGAGATTGCAGATCGTGTCCTTCTGACTGACGGCCCGGTACTCGATGAGCAGGGCGTTGCGGTCCAGCCAGTAGGTCACCGCCGCGTTGAGGTCGCCGGGGAAACCGCCCCGCCCGTCCGGGTGGGTACAGAGCAAGGTCACCGCCTCCTCCGAGGCGGCCATCACATCCCAGAGCTGCCGGTTCAAGCCCTCAAAGCCGCTGTGCAGGTTGTTCTCCCCCTCGTTGCGGTCCAGGCTCAGCCGTTGCTTCCCCAGGGAGATCGTCGAACCGCCGATCCGGTTGGCGTTGGGGCCCACCGTGGCGCCGATGTAGCTGTCCTGGTTGACATAATCTTCCACCGTATCAAAGCCCAGGACCACGTCCACGGGCTTCCCTTCCCGGTCGGGGACCTTCAGGGAGCGCAGGGTCGCGCCGTAGGTCAGTATTTCACAGCTCAGTTTTCCGTTGTCCAGGCGAATGCAGTCCACCTGTCTGCCTTTGAACATCCCGAATGCGGTCATATCAGATCCTCCCATCGTATCTTTGCCCGGCTCTGTCAGATGACGGCCAGGATATATTTGCACAAAAACCGTTTCCAGAGACCGCCTCTGTCCAGGCGGTTGCGCTGCTGGGCGTAAACCTGGCGCAGGCACAGCAGCTCGTTGTCCGTAAGCTCGTGCTGGCTGAAGACGGCCTTATAGGCCAGCTCCCTGGCCTCCGCGGGAATGGCGCCGCCGCCCAGCTTTTGCAGGCGGAGCATCCGCCGGTAGAGCAGCCGGGCCTTCTCGTTGCCCTTGGCGCCCTGGAGCCGTCGTTCCCAGAGCCGCAGCGCCAGCCGGCGCCGCCCCAGCGCCAGGAGCGGAACGCCGATCACCGCAAACGCAATCCACAGCGCCTTCAGGCTCTGCGGATCCATGCCCTTCCCCCCGGAGCCCTCGGGCCCGGAAGCGTCCTCCGGATCCTTGCTGGGTCTGGGCGCCTCCGTGGATGGCACGGGACGACTGGGCCGCGTGATCTCCGGGTCCTCGGAGCCGTTGGAGCGCGTGGCTTCCGTCGAGGGCTCCGTATGAACAACGGGGTCGTTCCCGCTGCCCTGCCCCCAACCGTTGAACTCCGTAGCGTCGTCCGGGGTGGGCTCCACCACAATCCAGCAGCCCCGGACCCAGATCTCCACCCAGGCGTGGGCCTGCAGGTTGGTGACCGTGACGGTCTTGTTGGCGACGGCGGAGCAGACATAGCCGGAAACATAGCGGGCCGGAACCCCCAGGGCCCGGAGCAGCGCCGTGCAGGCGGTGGCATAGTGGACGCAGTAGCCCTCCTCTGCGTCGTTGAGGAACCAGGTGCAGAAATCCACGTCCCGGGGCGCTTGGGCGGGATTGCGGCTGTAAGCCGCGCAGCGGGAGATCCGGGCGGCTGCCTTCCGTGCCAGGTTCTCCTGTGCGCTCATGGCCGTCTCGCCGCCGTAGAGCAGGTAGTCGCGGAGATCCGTGGACTCTCCCTGCGCCTCCCACCAGGCCAACACCCCGCTGCGGGTCTGCCCGGGCAGATACAGGCAGCTGTCAGACACCCAGCGCTCATAGAGACCATTGGAGGGCGGCTGTATCGCGGAGCTCGTATACTGCATGGTATATTGGGTCAGTTCCTCCGGATTGCTCAGGTAGGCGTCGGAAACCTGCACGCCGCCGGCGGGCAGACTTGTGAGCTGATAGGTGGTATACAGGGCGTCCTCCGGCTTCACGGTCTCGATGGTCAGCGTTGCCTCGCGGCTCTGGCCCAGGCAGGGGAAGAGGACGGAGCTGTCCCAGTTGTGCTCCGTGTCCCGGGTCCAGCTGCGGCCGTCAAAATTCGTGTAGCCGCAGCCTCGCAGGTAGAGATAGTCGTTTCGGGTGGAGCGGGCCCGCAGCACCGCGACCGGGTGGTTGGGCAGAGCGCCCAGCTCCGCCAGCGTAATCTCCTCCGGGTTGCCGCTCAGACCGGCCCGGATATTGCCCCGGTTGCTCTGGGTCTGGCCCCATTGGCGCATCTCCTGCGTGAGCTCCTCCCAGGAAAGCGGGGGCGTATAGCGCTCCTGCGGGAAGATCAGCAGCAGCAAACCCAGCAGGGCCGCCGAAAGCAGGGCTGCCAGAGCTACGGCCTTCCCCTGCTCCCCCGTGCCCCGCCGCCGGACTGACTGGCTGAAGGCCTGGGTGAGAAGGGAGAATACCGCCGCCAGCAGGGGCAGCAGGGCGGGCGGCGTATCCGTCAGAATAAAGCAGGGCAGGATCCCGGGCAGCAGGGCCAGGACCGCGGGGAACGTCCGCCGCCAGAGCCGCACCGCCAGGCTGCACAGATAGGTCTCCAGCACCGCCAGCGCCGCCAGTGCAGGCAGGACGCCCTCCGGGCTGGTGGGATCCCGGGGCAGAAAGTCGATGACCTGGTCATAGCCCAGGGCGTAACGCCGTCCCAGCTCCCCCCAGAGGTTCCGGAAGCCCTCGACCAGCTCTCCGCGAAGCAGCAGGGCCGCGAGCACCAGAAGGACCAGGACGCCCAGGGCGTACCAGCGCCCCGGCTTGCCCCGGAAAACCAGACAGAAGAGCAGGGCCATTCCGGGCACGAGGAACCACAGCCCCGGAGGCTCCGGCAGGGAAAAGGCCGTCAGCAAACAGAGCAGAGAGCCCAGGACCCCAACGCAAACCAGGGCCCAGTCCAGCAGAAAACAGATGACGCTGTGAGCTTTCTTCATGGCGTGTTCCCCCCGTTCCGGCCCACCGGACAGATCCAATCCGCCTGCAAGGGCAAGGGCCAGGGCAGATCCAGGGACTCCTCCGGCGCCAGGCAGGCGGCCCGCAGGGCCTCCATGCCGTCCTCCTGACAGCAAATGCTCTGCTCCCGCAGCTGGGCGCCGTCCATCCAGACCGCAGAATGGGGGATGCCGTTTTCCAGCAGCCAGCGGAAGAGCCAACGGAAATTGCCCAGCGTCTCAGCCCGGCTCTCCGAACCCCGGGGCGTCCGCAGGGCCAGAATCACCCGGCGCCGCACGGGTTCCAGCGCTTCCCGGACAATGAGCTGGTCGGTCTTCAGAGACAGCTTCCAGTGGATGTCCTTCACCGGATCGCCGGGGCGGTAGCTCCGGTGCTCGTGCTGCTCGGCAGAGCCGCCGCCCGGCTTGGGCTTCATCTGCTGTTGAAGGAACTGCTCCAGCCGGGGCATGGGCGTGGGAGTCCGCTCCGGCGGCAGGATGGCCATGGGTTCCGGCGCGGGCAGCTTCATGGGCAGACGGAACAGGCCCAAAGCGTCATAGACGCGGCCCCGACGGAACTCCGCGGACAAAAAGCCGCAGGAATCCGTGGGCAGCGCAAGGACGCCGTCTGTTCTGGTCAGACGGCTGAGATAGCGGAGGTCCTTGTTGTGGTCACGGGTGCGGAGGTTCAGTCGGATCTGCACGTCCGGCAGGGGCAGGACCCGCCAGGAATGGAGCCGTAAGTGGAGCGCGGCCGGGGCGTTCTGCTCCACGGTCTCCGCCATAACGGCGTCCAGCCGGCAGGACAGCATGGCCGGCAGCGAAAGGAGCAGACTCAGGATCGGCAGGGCCAGGATCAGCACCAGCAGCAGCCAGGAAAACCAGGTGGCGCTGGCAAAATAGTAGACCACGCTCAGGACCAGCAGAGCTCCGTAGAGCAATCGGTTGACAGCCATGGTCAAACTCCCGGCGCCCGGATCTGGGAGAGCAGCTCTGTAAGTAGCTGCTCCTCCCGCTGGCCCTGGGCCTGGGCGTCCGCCGACAGCAGCAGGCGGTGGGCCACCGTGCCGGCGAAGACCGTCTGCACGTCCTCCGGCAGCACATAGTCCCGGCCGTTCATCAGCGCCGCGGCCTTGGCCATGGAGACCACCGCCAGGGTGGCCCGGGGGCTGGCGCCCCGCTGGATCTGGGGGTGATTGCGGGTCTGACTCACCAGAGAGACCACATAATTCACCACCGTGTCCTTGATATAGACCCGGCTCACCGCGTCCTGCATGGCGGCCAGCTCTGTCCGGTTCACCACCTGGTTCACCTGGTCCAGGGGATTGACGCCCCCCTGCCGGGCCATGACCATATTCAGCTCATCCTTGGCCTTGGGATAGCCCACGGAGAGGCGCACGGTGAAGCGGTCCATCTGGGAATCCGGCAGCAGCTGCGTGCCCGCGGCGCCGGTGGGATTCTGGGTGGCGATGACCGTAAAGGGCCGCGGCAGGGGGTGGGTCACACCATCCACGGTGACCTGGCCCTCCTCCATGGCCTCCAGAAGAGCGGACTGGGTCCGGGAGGTGGCCCGGTTCAGCTCGTCGGCCAGGAACAGGTTGCAGAGGATGGCGCCCTTCTGATAGATCATCTTGCCGCTCTGCTTGTCATAGACGGAGTAGCCCGTGATGTCGGAGGGCAGCACGTCGGGGTTGAACTGCACCCGTCCGTAGTCCAGACCCAGGGCCCGGGAAAAGGCCACGGCGATGGTGGTCTTGCCCACGCCGGGGATATCCTCCAGCAGCACATTGCCGTTGGCCAGAATGGTCATCAGGATCCAGATCAGCACCTGGTCCTTGCCCTGGACCGCCTTTCGCAGCTCCGCGATGATTTTTTGAACGATACTCATGCTTTGATGTCTCCCTTTTGTACAGTACAATAGGTTTCCCTATCTATTAGGACGTAAAACAGCGGGGATCGGTTCCCCGATCCCCGCTATTATACACAATTTTTCAGCCTTCCGCAAGTCCCAGCGTCAAAATACCCAGATTGCGCCGGTAGATCTCGTCGAACTGGGACAGGGGCAGCGGATTCTCCCCCATGCCCACCTCGATGGTATACCCCGGACGGTCCCGGGTGAGAATGAACCAGTCCTTGTAGCCCGCAAAGCCTGAGGCGTAGGGCACATCCTCCAGGCTGTAGCCCGAGACCGCGGCGAAACGCTCCCCCAGTTCCCGGGCGCCGGGAGGCTCCATGCTCAGGAATTTCCAGAAAATCACGCTGCCCTGGCTGTGATAGCTCAGGCTCAGCCCCGGCTCCGTCCGCTCCGTCAGGCGGGCCAGAGCCTCGCTCTCCGGCTCCGAGAGGGGCCCCGTCCCCACGTAATCCCGGGGACCGGGACGGGTGTAGCCCTGGGCAAATTTGATCTCCCGGGCCTGTTCCCAGCGGGCGGGATAGTTCAGGTTCAGATCCACCCCCCGGAGATTGGCCTTCCAGCCCTCGGGGAAGGGAATGGCCGGATAGCTGTCCGCCAGGGCCCGGGCCTCCGCCCAGCCGGGCTCCCCTTCCCGCAGCCCGCCGGTCACCAGCTCCACCCCGTCCGGGTTCACCATGGGAACCAGCTCCAGGGTCGTGCGCTGATAGAGGGCCTGGGCGGAGAAGCCAAAGATCCGCCCGTTCTCCGAGACGGCCCGGGCGTAGCTCTCCAGAAACTTCAGCAGCAGCGGCGTGGTGATCCACTCGTTGGCGTGGTGGGCGGCGTTGTAGAGGACCCGGCGGGGCCCCAGACCCACAGTGATCCGGGGGATCTTCCGGCCATAGGCCGTCTCTCCGATGTTCCGCAGACCCAGGAAAGGATAGCGGGCTCTCAGCCCCTCCAGACAGAGGCTCAGCAGCTCATAGGTAAAGGGCAGGTCCGTGGGCACCAGGTCGAAGCCCAGGGGCACCGTCAACAGCTGCCCCACGTAGAGCCGCAGCGGGTCCTGATTGGGGTTGGCGGTGATCAGAGCCCGGACCGTGGTGCCATAGCGGGCCGCGATGCGGGTATAGTTGTCCCCCGGGACCGTGGAGTAGACGCGATAGCCCCGCAGCCAGGGCAGCAGGGCTGCCCAGGTGGGTCCATCCGCCCGCCCCGTGGGCGGCAATCCCTCCCGCCGCTGAAATTCCGCCAGATTCGGCGCTTCCGCCCTCCGCAATGCGAGCTCGTACAGTTCCATTTCCATACCTCCGTCGTGGATTGTTACAGTGTATGCGGCGGGAGCGGAAGAAATCCGTATCGCGTTTGCACAGTCCGTGACTTCCGGGTTTAGGACCTTGACAAACGGACCCCCGCGTAGTAAAATAACATATGTTATTTTACTGCGCGGGGGGATTCTTTATGGCTGCGCCCATCAAGATCACGGAGCAGGCGCTCTTGGAGGCCGCCCTGGACCTGGTCCGGGAGCGGGGAATGGAGGCGCTGAACGCCCGCGCCCTGGCGGCAGCCCTGGGCTGCTCCACCCAGCCCATCTTCCGGCTCTACCCCGGCATGGAGGCCTTGCGCCGGGCGGTGCTGGAAACGGCGCTGGCGGTCTACCACCGGGACCGGGCCGCCCGGGTCGCCGCCTCCCCGGAGCCGCCCTACAAGGCGGCAGGACTGGCCTATATCAGCTTTGCCCGGGAGGAGCCCGCCCTCTTTCGCCTGCTCTTCATGCGCAGCCGCAGCGGTGAGCAGGACAGCCCCGAGGTGGCGGACTGGGCCTCGGATACGGCTCTGGCCGGGTCCGTCACAGGCTTGGCGGGAGCCGAGGCGGAGCTCTTCCATCTGGAAATGTGGGCCGTCGTCCACGGCGTCGCCGTCATGGCGGCCACGGGCTATCTGACCCTGGACGAAGCCACCGTCAGCCGGATGCTGACGGACGTATACTGGGGGATCCGGTCAAATAATACCCCGTAGGGGCGCTCATTGAGCGCCCGCATTCGGATACTGGGAGGTTTGTATATGAACGCCATCGAAACCCACGGATTAACCAAACGATACAAGGAGCTGACCGCCGTGGACGGGCTGGAGCTGACGGTCCGGGCGGGCGAGCTCTTCGCCCTGCTGGGCGTCAACGGAGCCGGCAAGACCACCACCATCAAAATGCTCTCCTGCCTGACAAAGCCCACAGCGGGAGACGCCCTGCTGCTGGGCAAAAGCGTGAGCCGGGAGCCGGAGGCCGTCAAGGAGCGGATCGCCGTCTCCCCCCAGGAGACCGCCGTGGCTCCGAAGCTGACGGTCCGGGAGAACCTGGAGCTGATGGCCGGGATCCACGGTGCGGACCGGGCTGCGATCCGGGAGAAGACGAACGCCCTTTCCCGGCGCTTCGGCCTGGACGAGGTGCTGAACCGCCCCGCCGGGAAGCTCTCCGGCGGCTGGCAGCGGCGGCTCTCCATCGCCATGGCCCTGATTCTGGAGCCGAAGATCCTCTTTCTGGACGAGCCCACCCTGGGGCTGGACGTGCTGGCCCGGGCGGAGCTCTGGGAGCAGATCCGGGCCCTCAAGGGAGAGATCACCGTCATCCTCACCACCCACTATATGGAGGAGGCCGAGAGTCTGTCCGACCGGATCGGCGTCATGAGCCGGGGGCGCCTGATCCGAATCGGCACCGCGGCGGAGCTGAAAGCGGAAACCGGCACCGCCAGCCTGGAGGAGGCCTTCATCGCTCTGGCAAAGGAGGGATCCAGATGAGACACAGCTTGCTTTTGTCCAGGCGGACCGCCAAGGAGATCCTGCGGGACCCGCTCACGCTCCTGTTCGGTCTGGGCTTCCCCCTGGTGATTTTGGGACTGCTGTCGGCCATTCAGGCCAACGTCCCGGTTCCCCTCTTTGCCATTGAACAGCTGGGCCCCGGCGTGACGGTCTTCGGTCTGTCCTTTATGGCTCTGTTTTCGGCGCTGCTGATTTCCAAGGACCGCAGCTCCGCCCTGCTGCTGCGGCTCTACACCACGCCCCTGCGGCCTGTGGATTACATTCTGGGCTATCTGCTGCCCATGCTGCCCATCGCCCTGGCGCAGACGGCCGTCTGCTATGTCTTCAGTTTGATCCTGGGTCTGGCCTGGACGCCGCGGATCCTCCTTTGTGTGGCGCTCAGCGCTCCGGCGGCCATGGTCTTCCTCTCCGTGGGCCTGCTCTGCGGGTCCCTTCTGAACGACAAGCAGGTGGGCGGCATCTGCGGCGCCCTGCTGACCAATCTCTCCGCCTGGCTTTCCGGTATTTGGTTTGACGTCAGTTTGGTGGGCGGCGTCTTCCGGAAGATCGCGGAGCTGCTGCCCTTCTGGCATGCCGTGGAGCTCCAGCGCGCCGTTTACGCCGGCGACTGGGCTGTCGTCCCCGGCCACCTCTGGTGGGTCCTGGGCTGGGCCGCCGCCCTCACCGCTCTGGCCGTCTGGGCCTTCCTGCGGCAGATGCGGAAGAACTGAACCGCAGCTCTCCACGCAAAAAGACCGTTCCCCACTGTCCGGGAACGGTCTTTTTTGATTCGCGTCATCAGCCGCGCTTCTTCATCAGCTCGCGCATCCGCTGGCTGTGGTCCAGGATGCGCTTGCGCATCCGCAGGTTCTGGGGCGTGACCTCCAGCAGCTCGTCGTCGGCCAGATACTCCAGGCACTGCTCCAGGGAGAAGACCCGGGGCGGAGTCAGGCGGATGGCGTCGTCGGAGCCGGCGGCCCGCATATTGGTCAGCTGCTTCTTCTTGCAGACGTTGACGGTCATATCCTCGTTGCGGCTGCAGGCGCCCACGATCATGCCGGCGTAAACCGGCACGCCCGGGGAAACAAACATCTGGCCCCGGTCCTGGACGCCGCCGATGCCGTAGGCGGTGGTCTCGCCGGTCTCATGGGCCACCAGGGAGCCGGTCTTGCGGCGCTCGATCTCGCCCTTCAGGGGAGCGTAGGAGTCCAGCACGGAGGACATGACGCCCTCGCCGTGGGTGTCGGTCAGGAACTCGCTGCGGTAGCCGAAGAGACCGCGGCTCGGCACCAGGAACTCCAGGCGGTAGCGGCTGCCCATGGGGGTCATGGAGACCAGGTCGCCCTTGCGCTGGCCGATCTTCTCAATCACGGAGCCCATGGCGTTCTCGGGCACGTCGGCCACCATCCGCTCGATGGGCTCGCATTTCACGCCGTCGACCAGCTTGGTCAGCACCCGGGGGGTGGAGACGGAGAACTCGAAGCCCTCGCGCCGCATGGTCTCGATGAGGATGGACAGGTGCATCTCGCCCCGGCCCGCCACATTGAAGGCGTCGGTGCCCTGCTCGGTGACATGGAGGGACACGTCCTTCAGAAGCTCCCGCTCCAGCCGGTCCCGCAGATTGCGGGAGGTGACGTACTTGCCCTCCCGGCCCGCGAAGGGGCTGTCGTTGACGGCGAAGGTCATCTCAATGGTGGGGTCGGAAATCTTCACAAAGGGCAGGGGCTCCACAGCCAGCGGGTCGCAGACCGTCCGGCCGATGGTGATGTCGGCAATGCCGGAGAAGGCCACGATCTCTCCGGCGCTGGCCTCCTGGATGGGGGTACGGCCCAGGCCGTCGAAGGCGTAGAGGGCCACGATCTTGCCCTTCTGCTGGACGGATCCGTCGTGGAAGTCGCAGATGGTGACCTCCTGGTTCTGGCGGATGGTGCCCCGCTCGATGCGGCCGATGCAGATCCGGCCCACATAGTCGTTGTAGTCCAGGCTGGACACCAGCATCTGCATGGGACCCGCGGGATCGCCCTCGGGGGCGGGGATGTAGTTGACGATGGTCTCAAAGAGGGGGATCAGGTCCTTGCCCTCCTCGTGGGGGCCGTAGGCGGAAACGCCCTGCCGGGCGGAGCAGAAGATGGTGGGGGAGTCAAACTGCTCCTCCGTGGCGTCCAGGTCCAGCAGCAGCTCCAGCACCTCGTCCATGACCTCGTCGATCCGGGCGTCGGGCCGGTCGATCTTATTGACCACCACGATGACCTTGTGGCCCAGCTCCAGGGCCTTCTGGAGCACGAAGCGGGTCTGGGGCATGGGGCCCTCGGCGGCGTCCACCAGCAGCAGCACGCCGTTGACCATCTTGAGGATGCGCTCCACCTCGCCGCCGAAATCGGCGTGGCCCGGGGTGTCCACGATGTTGATTTTATAGTCCTTATAATGGACGGCGGTGTTCTTGGCGAGGATCGTGATGCCCCGCTCCCGCTCCAGGTCGCCCGAGTCCATGACCCGATCGACGACAGCCTGGTTTTCCCGATAGATGCCGCCCTGCTTCAGCATTTCATCCACCAGGGTGGTCTTGCCGTGGTCCACGTGGGCGATGATGGCGATATTTCTGATTTTTTCCTGTGGGATCATGCTTTCTCTCCCCTTTCGCAACTCTCAGAATATAGCATATCCCACAAAAAAATGCAAGAGGGTTTGGATACTTTTTCCGGGAAAACGCAGAAGAAATGCGGAATGTCCGGCTATCACGGCATTTTTTGATCGGCTGTCACGGCATTTTTGTACTTGACAAACAAGAAAAAACGTGTAAAATATGAGTACAATTTCATAGCCTTATCAAGAGTGGCGGAGGGACCGGCCCTGTGAAGCCCGGCAACCTGCATTTGCAAGGTGCCAAATCCGGCGAGAAATCGGCAGATGAGGAAGAATCGTTCAACCCGCTGCCGCCTTGACAAGGCGGTTTTTTCTTATGAAAGGATCAAAACACTATGCTGAAACGTATCTTTACCTCCGAGTCCGTGACCGAGGGACATCCCGACAAGGTCTGCGACCAGATCTCCGACGGCGTGCTGGACGCCATACTGGCTCAGGATCCTATGGCCCGGGTGGCCTGTGAGACCGTCGCCGCCACCGGCATGGTGCTGGTGGCCGGACAGATTACCTGCGACTGCTTTGTGGATATCGCAAAGATTGCCCGCAGGACCCTGGACAAAATCGGCTACAACACCGCCGAGACCGGCTTCAACTGCAACACCTGCGCCGTCCTTACCGCCATTGACGAGCAATCCAAGGATATTGCCGCGGGCGTGAACGCCTCCTTCGACGACAAAAGCATCGGCGCCGGCGACCAGGGCATGATGTTCGGCTTTGCCTGTGACGAGACCAAGGAGCTGATGCCCGCTCCCATCGGCTACGCCCACAACCTGACCCGGGCGCTGAGCGAGCTGCGGAAGAACGGGACCCTGCCCTGGCTCCGTCCCGACGGAAAGAGCCAGGTCTCCGTCCAGTACGACGATCTCGGCAACCCCGAGCGCATCGACACCGTAGTGGTCTCTACCCAGCACGCGGAATGGATCCACATCGACGAGCTGCGGCAGGCTGTTATTGAAACCGTCATCCGGCCCAATCTCCCCAAGCGTCTGCTGGACGCGGACACCAAGTTTTATGTCAACCCAACCGGGCGCTTTGTCCTGGGCGGTCCCGCGGCAGACACCGGGCTGACAGGCCGGAAGATCATTGTGGACACCTACGGCGGCTACGCGTCCCACGGCGGCGGCTGCTTCTCCGGCAAGGCCCTCACCAAGGTGGACCGCTCCGCGGCCTACATGGCCCGCTGGATCGCCAAGAACCTGGTGGCCCAGGGTCTGGCCAGGAAATGCCAGATCGAGCTGGCCTACGCCATCGGCGTGGCCCATCCCGTCTCCGTGCTGGTGGACAGCTTCGGCACCGGCAGGCTCCCCGACGGCGAGCTCTCCGCTCTGGTGCGCCGCAGCTTTGACCTGCGCCCCGCCGCCATCATTGAGCGGCTGGACCTGCGCCGGCCCATCTACCAGCCCACCGCCGCCTACGGTCACTTCGGTCGGCTGGATCTGGACCTGCCCTGGGAGCGGCTGGACGCGGAGCTCAAGTAAGAAGTAACCGGTAAGAAAGAAGTAAGAAGTAACGGGGCTCGAAACCTCTTACTTCTTACTTCTTACTTTTTTCTTATCACTTGCTTGCCTCGTACAGAAGGCTTGCCGCCTCGAGGCGGGTCAGGGCTGCGTCGGGAGCGTCGCTCAGGGACGCGGGGAGCACGGTATCCGTGCCGAAGACGCGGGCGGTCAGGACCACGGCCTCCTGATGGGTGATGGCCTCGTTTGGACGATAGACCAAGCCCTCGGCGCTGCGCTCCCCCTCGATCAGGCCCCGGCGCAGAGCGGAGGCCAGATAGGGACGCAGCCAGGGGGCCGCGTCCTGTGCGTCGGCAAAGGCGGAAACCTGGAGCCCGATTTCCGGCTCGATGCCCTCCAGGTCCATAACCATGGCCAGGAAATCCCCGCGGCTGACGCTCTGCTCAGGGCCGAAGCTCAGGCGGTCGGAAATCAGCTCGCCGCCGAAGAGGCCGGTCTCCCGCATCCAAAGGGGCGCGAACTGTTGATCCCGGTCCAGATCCGCGTAGGTCTGGGCGTCGCTGGGCTTGCGGATCGTCACCCGGACCGTCGCCGGTTCGGAGACGTTCCCCGCCTCGTCGGCAACCGTAAAGCTGAAGCTGTCCTCCCCCACCTTGTTCTTCTTGGGCGTATAGGTGAAGCTGCCGTCGGGCTCCAGCTCCACGCTGCCCCGCCGGGGGCGGTTCTCCAGGCGGAAGCTCAGCGTTCCGGTCCCGGCAGCCCGCAGCTTGCCGGTGTTGGGCAGATTCCGCCAGGTTTCGATCTGAGAGGGCAGCGCCTTGGGCGGCTCCGCCTCGGTCTTTTCCAGGTGGAAGGTCAGCACGGTCTGTTCGCCCAGGCAGCCCTCCTCAAAGGGCAGAAAAGTCAAAGTCGCGTCTCCGCCCTTGACAGGCTCCAGCCGCAGGCGGGAGAGATCCGCCCGGGCCACGGCGTCCCCCACCCGGAGGACCCGGCTGCCCAGCAGGACCCGCCCGCAGTCCTCCGCGGGCAGGGCCATAAAGAACACGCCCTCCAGATCGCTCCGTCGGTCCAGCTCCTCCCGGGAGAAGCAGTAGACGCCCTCCTCCAAAGGGGCCTCCGCAGGGGCCTCCACCGCCGCGTCCGCCGCGGCGGGCAAGGCCAGCGCCAGCGTCAGGACCAGCGTCAGCAGTGCCCTGCGCAGCCAAATATGATTGCGTCGCATAAAAAACTACCTCCTTCGATATGATCGTCGGAGGTAGTTTTCTCTGTTTTTTGGAAAGTATGCAGCCCGGGAAGACGGAAGAAGGAAAAAGTCAGCAGCAAAACGTGATCGAAGACAGCCGCTTCTTACTTCTTGCTTATTGCTTCTTACTTTTCTTCGCGCCAAGCTTCTGCCAGAGGGGAAAGGTCAGGGGCCAGATCGCGCCGGCAAAAACCACCATGCAGAAATAGCGCAGGGCATTCCAATAGAGATCGTCGGAGATCAGGCCGAAGAGCTTTTTCAGCACAACCCGGAGACCAACCAGGATCGCCAGGCCCAGGACCGTCTTGCAGATCTGCCCCAGCAGAGGCGCCTGCTCGGAGAAGTTCGTCTTCCGGTCCGCGGTGTAGGACACGATCAGACCCAGCACACAGCCCAGCAGGGTCCAGCCGTTCTTCAGGCCGTCAACCCAGTTGCTGCTCTTGGTAACCGGGTCCATGAGCCGCACCTCCGCGGGGAAGGGATAGAGCAGAACATAGGCCAGATAGCCCAGGGTGAGCAGCAGCATCACGAAGAGGAAGCCGTACATAAACTTCACGCTCTCCCGGGCCTTCCGGATGATGGGATACATGAGCAGCACCGCCCCCACGCCCAGAACCAGACCCACGACGACGTCAGAGGGATAATGGGCGCCCAGGTACATCCGGGAGAAGCCCACCAGGAGCACCACGACAATCATGATCCAGCGCAGCCAGCTTCGTTTCGTCGTCCGGGCGATGCCCAGGAACGTACAGGTCGCGCCCTGGGTATGACCGCTGGGGAAGGAGTAGCCGGTGGCGCCGCTCTGGGCGGACTCCACCACGGTGAAGGAGGGATCCCGGACCCAGGGGCGGGGGACCCGCCAGACCAGCTTCATGGTCTGGGAGAGGATGGTGCCGAGAAAGCCCGTGGTCAGCAGATAGTAGCCCTTCCACTTGTCCACACACCAGAACAGGATGATGGCGAGCACCATGAAGACAGTCTCCTCACCCAGGAAGGTAAAGGCCTGCATGATCCAGTTCAGCACCGGATTGCGGATCGATTCCAACGCTTTCAGGATTTCCATTTCCATTTTGCTTTCTCCTTTGTTTCAGAGTTGATATGCTGCTGCCTCGGGCCGGCGCTTGCCCCTGCAGTCAATAACGCGGCTGAATATAGGGCGACTTCGCCTCGGGATCCGGGCGCATGTGGATGCCGGAGACCACGCCCATGGCCAGGAAGACCGTGATGATGGATGAACCGCCGTAACTGATGAAGGGCAGGGTCAGGCCGATGACCGGCAGAATGCCGATGCACATACCCACGTTGATCATGATTTGGAACACCAGCATGGCGGCAATGCCGATGCAGATCAGGCGATTCATGTAATTGGGCGTGTGCATGCCCACCCAGATACAGCGGCCCACGATGGCCAGCAGCAAAAGCAGGGTGAAGAGACAGCCCAGGATCCCCAGCTCCTCGCCGATGGCGGAGAAGATGAAGTCCGTGTGCTGGGCCGCGATGGCATGGACCCCCAGCATGGTCCCCTTGAAGAGACCCTGGCCCGAGATTCCGCCGCCGGAGAGCATGGCGATGGAGCGATTGGTGTCCCAGCGAACGCCGGTGCCGTCGGGGTCGATGGTGGGATCGAAGGGCACCAGGATTCGGAGCTTCTGATTGTCCGAGAAAAAGTATTTCCACAGCAGGGGGGAGAGGGCGGCAGCCGCCAGAAAGGCCGCCAGGAACCACCAGGACCGGACCCCGCCCACGAAGGCCACCACCAGGAAGATGAAGAGGAAGACCAGGGCGGAGCCCACATCCCGGGAGATCACCACGATGAGGCCGATCATCATGACCGCCTGGATGGCGATGGAGGCCACGGATCTGACGGAGGAAATTTTGCTGCGGTTATTGCTCATGGTCTTCGCCATGGCAATGACAAAGGTGATTTTGCAGATTTCCGCGGGCTGGATGTACACCGGCATCAGGGGCAGGTCCAGCCAGGCCCGGTTGCCCACGGAATCGCCTACGCCCCAGATCAGGAGCATGGAGATCAGCAGGACGTTGAAGGCCAGCAGCAGCTCCCGGTGCTCCGCCAGGATCTCGATATCCAGCAGAGACATGGCAATGTAGATCAGGATCCCCAGCAGCAGAGAAGCGCTCTGGACCACGAGATACCGGGAGGAGCCGCTGTAGCGGGTTGCGCTGGCGATCATGACGATGCCAAAGACCGTGGCGACCACGCACAAAAACAGCAGCAGCAGATCGCCCCGCTTAAAGAACTCCGTCAGCCCGTTCCAGATCCTGCGCAAAGCCACCCCTCCCTTCGGAATGCAAAATGCGAAATGAAAATGATCGGTTCTTTATATTATATCAAAAATTTTCCCTTATGTAAAGCAAAAAAACAGCCGACGCCCGCAGCGTTCTCCGTGCGGGCAGTCTGACAGATTCGGATCTGGCGAACGAAAAGGTACAAGCTTCCAGGGATCTGCGGAAACGGGGCCCTCTTGCGAGGGCCCCGTCCGGGGACTTGGCTTATTCGGCGGGCTGGACGTAGAGCTGGAAAACGTAGTTGACGTTGTCCTTCCAACCGTAGGTGGTAAAGCCGTTGTAGTATTCCAATGCTTGGTTCTTGTTGCCTTCCTGATAGGCGGCGTTGGTGCTGCGGACGAAGACGGTCTTGGCGTCGGCGTCCTTGACCTGGAGGTACCAGAGGCTGTACTCGTTGGGGCTGTCCTCAAAGCTCATGCTGTTGCCGGTGGCCCCGGTGGTGAGATACTTGCCGTTGGCCATCTTCAGATAGAAGTTGGTGCTATCGCCCTCGGGATACTCCACGGTGTAGACCGCCACGCCTGTCGCAGGCTCCAGCATGCCCTCCACGGGAGTCACGGAGACCTCGCCGACCTTATTTCCGTTCAGCGTGTCGGCCAGAGCCAGGCTCTTATCCGGGAAGTAGATGATGACCCGGTCGTTGGCAGCCAGCGCGGTGGCAGCGGCGAAGCCGTTGGTGGGGATTTCCTCCAAGCCGTCCAGGGCGGTGCGGAGGGCGTTGAGGGCTTCGGTGACCATACGCTGATCCTTGTTGGGATCGGCCATGACGGCCTGGGCGGCGGCCAGGGCCTCGTCCAGCGCAGCCAGGGAGCTCTCCGTGTAGAGGCTGCGGTCAATGGCCTCGGCCTCGGCGATGGCGGCCTCCAGCTCGGTGGTGTCCAGCTCGTCGGCCCAGATCTCGATCTCGTCTCTGGAGCGGACGCGCAGACGCTTGATGAAGAGGCTGGGATCGATGTCGTCGCCGATCTGGCCGTCGGCGCCGCCGCTGGCCTCGTCCACGTCACGGGAGCCGATGCCGACGCCCTCGATGTTCATGCCCACGGCAATGCCGTCCAGGGCATGGGATTCCTTCTGGATATAGCCGTTGATGAAGAGCATGGCCTCCTCGCCGGAGCCGTCATCCACGTAGATCATATCCACCACGCCGGCGGTCTCATGGAAGTCCGTGATCTTGCCGGTGATCTTCATCAGATTGCCGATGTTGTCGTCGCTCATGGCCTCGGCGCAGGTTACGGCCTTGGGTTCGATGACGGTCAGGTCGTTGGAGATGACCTTGATGGAGCCGTTGTAGTCGGTGGACAGGTTCAGCTCGATCTCGCCGCAGTAGTAGGTCACGCCGCCGTGGGCGCGGACCTTCATGCCGATGCTGTAGTATCCGGAGACGGGGAAGGCGTTGATGCCCCGGGTCTCGTCCTGGATGTAGATGCAGTCGAAGAAGGCGGTGTCCTTGTCGTAGTCGGAGGCGTTGGAGGTGACCCAGCCCTCGATGGTGAACTCCTGGCCGACCTCGCCTTTGTGGACGTCAGCGATCGGGGTGATCTCGCCGTCGAAGGCGCCGTTCTTGATGAAGTCCAGGATGTTGCAGACCAGCAGGTAGTTCTCATACTGCTGGTTGGCAGGATCGCCGTACTTCAGGTCGTAGTTGGAGATGAAGGTGGCGCCGGAGCAGACCAGCCAGCCGCCGCCGGAAAGCTTCTCGGCTGTGGCCAGTGCAAAGTCGCTGCCCATTTCAGCCATGACCAGGTCCTTCTCATAGTCGGGCACATAGGAGGAGCCGTCGAAGTTGGCCTTGTAGTTGGCAACCCAGGTGGTGGGATAGGGAGCGATCAGGGTGGTGACAGCGGTATCGGCCTTGGGCAGCTCGATCCCGGCGTTCTGCACGAACTTCTTCAGGATCACGGCGACCTGGCCGCGGGTGGCAGTGCCCTTGGGCTGGAGCATGGCGACGCCGTCCACCTTATTGCCGCTGATGAGGCCGTTGGCCACAGCCCAGCTCAGGGGCTTCTTCGCCCAGCCGCTGGCGGTGCCGGCGTCGGGGAAGCCGGACAGATCCGCTTGAGCGCTGATATCCATGCCCTGGAGCTCAGCATACTTGTAAAGGAAGCTGGCCAGCTCCTGCCGGGTAACGTTGCCCTTGCGATCAAATTTACCCTCGGCCTTGCCGCTGGTGATGCCGTTCTCAAAGGCCCAGAGGATGGCCTTGTAGGAATAGTTGCCTGGCTTCACATCGTTGAAGGGGTTCTCGATGGTGGGCACAGGTTTTCCGGCCACCTGCCAAAGGATCGTGACAAACATCTCCCGGGTCAGCTTGTTGTTGGGGCCGAACTTGTCCGCGCCGGTGCCGGACATCAGGCCGTGCTCCAGGGCGAAATCCACAGCGGAATCGTACCAGCTGCCGGGCTTGACGTCGGTGAAGCGGGCGCTGGGATCCCAGGTGATGCCGGTGCCGTTGTACCACTGGTAGCGGCCGTTGGAGGAGGGAACGATGCCCTCGGTGAAGAGGTGGTCGCCCACCAGATCGCGGCCGTCAAAGTAGACGCGGTAGGCCTCGTTGGCCTTCTTGTCGTTGTCCACCACGATGCCGCGGACGAAGCGGGTCTGGGCGCCGATGGCCTCGTTGACCATGTTGGAGAGGTTGGCGGAGGAGTAGTAATTCTCATAGGGGGCGTCCGCGGGATCGTCCGGGTCGTAGCGGTCGGACTTGGAGAAGCTCAGGATGGTGCCGCCGTTGGCCGCGTAATCGGCCAGGGCCTCCAGCTCCTCGGCGGTCCAGACGGAAGGCAGGCCGTCGCCCTTGACTCTGGGCACGGTGATCAGGACGGCCTTGAAGCGGGCCAGGTTTTCCTTGGTCATCTCGCCCTTGTCGATGTACTTGCAGAGGATGCCGCGCTGGGCGCAAATGTCGATGAAGTTGCCTTCGTTGCCGGCGTAGTCGCCGGAGACGTAGAAGTTGTCGTGGCCCTTGTCCAGGCCGATGTAGGTCATCATCTCGGGGGGATAGGAGGTCTCGGAGATGGTCTTGACATACACCAGCTCCTTGCCCTTGAAGATCACGTTAAAGGTGACGGTGATCTCGTAGGTCTTCACGGCGGCGGGATCGGTGGCAGAGGGGGTGAAGGGGACCGCAACGGTCTTCACGGTTCCGGCCGCCACGGTCTCGGTGAGGCCGGTCCTCTCCTCCAGCACGCGGCCCTCGGCCTCGACCTTGTAGCCAGTGAGGGTCAGGGGCTCGGACTCGGAGCCGTTGGTCAGCTTGGCGGTGACGGTCTCCTCCTCGCCCTGGGCGGCCACGGCCACGGAGGTCTCCAGGTCGGCGGCCACGGGAACAGCCTCCTTGACCCAGACGGGCGCGGTGACGGCGATATCCTTGTCCGCCTCCACAACGCGGATGTAATAGAAGCCCTCGGTATTGGGGATCTCGATCTCCTGCTCAAAGTCGTTGGCGTCGACCTCGATCTTCTTTACGGACTTGCCGCCCTCGCCGATGATCTCCACGGTGGCGATCTTGTCTGCGCGGTCAGGATCGGAGACATTGACCTTCACGGTAACCGTCTCGGGCTGATCTTCCTCCTCAATGGGAGCAATGTCGCCCAGCTTGTAGGTCTCGCCGTTGGCCGTCAGCTCATAATGGATCTGGAGGTTCTGATCCTCGGTGGAGTAGACGCGGCGGGCATCCAGGGCCCGGTAGAGGCCGATCTCGGAGAAGTCGTCGGTCAGGATGACGTCACGGCAGGTGTTGGAGTCGCCCCAGTTGCCCTTGTGGTTGTCCTGGTTGTTGGTGGGGGCCACGTGCCAGCCCATGGACAGGCAGAGATCGTACTCCTCGTAGGAGGGGAAGTAGGCGGAGCCGCCCACCTTGCCCTCGCCGTTGCCGACCTCGATCAGGTTCAGCACGTCGTCGCGCTGGGCGGTATAGCCGGCGTAGTTGTCGAAGTTGCCGAAGGTCTTGCCGGGGTGGTTGAACTGGGAGACCACGGGAACGGAATTGCCGGCCTCGTCGAAGGGGATATACTTGGTGGCGTTGACGCCGGTGACCTCCGCGCCGCCGCGGGTGGTCTTGGCCTCCTCGCCCTTGTTGTCCAGACCGTGCTCGGCGTTGACCATCAGGTCGTTGTAGCGATGCATGCCCGCGTAGCCGGTCTTGTTGTTGAGCTCGGCGTTGTTTCTGGAGACCACGCCGTAGGTATTGAAGGAGTTGGTATGGCCGGGACCGCCGGACCAGGTCATCTCATAGCCGTAGACGCAGAGGAAGTCGTCGTACAGGGCGTTGTACTCTGCGGCGGTGGCGCGGGCCTCCTCCCACTTGGTGGTGGTCTTCGCCGCGTTCTGCAGCAGGGCGCTCAGGTCGTAGTAGCTGGAGGTGGTGGCGGTGGCGGTGGTGTCGAAGTAGTTGGAGTGGTCGGTGATGATGATGAAGTCCAGATCGTCCACGCCCTGGGCGTGCTCGTAGGCGTCCTCCAGGGTGCCGACGCCGTCGGAGTACTCGGCGGTGTGGGCATGGATCTGACCGAAGTACAGGGTCTCGCCGCCCTCGCCGATGAAGAAGTTCCAGCTCTTGTTGACGGACTTGCCGTCGGCCCGGGTGATGGTGACGGAGACGGTCTGCTTTCCGTCGGCCAGGTCCGCCGTCGGGGTGTAGGAGTATTTGTCGCCCTCCACGGCGCCGGTGACCGCCTCGCCGTTCAGCAGCATCTGGAAGCTGGGGTTCTGCTTGACGTTGGCGAAGGTGACGCCGATCTCAGGCCGCTTCTCCTCGCCGGTGGCGGAGTTGGCCGCGGGGAAGGCAGTGAGGATCAGGGGCTCGTCCCGGACCGGGAAGGTCTTGATGACGTGCATGGTCTTGCCCAGGGCGTCCGTGATGCCGATCTCGATGGCCACGGCCTTGCCGTTTTCCAGGTCGGCGGCGGGGATGGTGAAGCTACCCTTGCGGCCGACAAGCTCCGGCTCGACCTGCTTCGGCGTCTGCGCCGTGTCGTTCTGGTCGGTGACCATGTACTGGGCGAAGATCTCCACGGGATCGCTGACGTCGTGGATCTCAAACTCCACCGGGCAGTCGGAGCCAATGGCGGGATCCGGGTCCTTCAGCTCAAGCGTGGGATTGACCACGTAGCCGACGCCGTCCTTGTCCTCCATGGGGATGAAGTTCATGGCGAAGAGCTCAACGCTGTCCGCCTTGAAGGTCCAGCCGCTGAACACGTCGTTGAAGAACTCAATGCTGCAGTAATAGTTTCCGTATTTGGCGGCCTTGTTCTTGATCTCATAGCCGCCCGCACGCTCGACCAGCGTCCAGCAGGCGTAGCCCTGCTTTTCCTCGTCCTCGGGCCAGTCGATCATGAGCAGGGTCTCGTCGTTGTTGACCTTGCCGTTCTCGTCCACGGTGTTCTCCGGCATGGCCAGATACTTGCCGTTGTTCTCAAAGCTGAAGATGGGGTTCTTTTCGGTGCCGGACTTGTGGACCGTGAAGATCATGCCGCCGTCGGCAACGTCGTAATAGTTGAGGCCGCCGTCGGAATTGAGGGTCGCAGGAGCCGCCAGCAGGGCGGGCGCCGCCACATCTTCGCCGGTGGGCTGGCCGAAGACCGCCCGGGCGTTGTGATTGTAGATCACATAGGTCTGGCCGTCCACAGGCAGGCTGCCGGCATCCATGATCTCGCCCACCCGGCCGTCCTCGTCGGCCGTCGTGGAGAACACCTTGAAGCGGAAGGCGCTGGCGGAGTTGGTGCTGTAGCCCCAGGGCTTGACCGCGCCGCGATAGACCTCGAGATAGACAGCCTTTCCGTTGTAGGTGTACTCGGCGTTCTTGAGGTTGTACCAGCCGGCCTCGGTTCTGTCCGCCTCAAAGGTCCACTTGGCACCGCTCTCGGCGGTGTCGGACAGAATCAGCTGCTCCATGTTCTGGTCGTCAAGATCCTTGATCGTCAGATACTTGCCGCCGAGGGTCAGATAGTAGTCGCTGTCGCTGAGCTTGAGGAACTTGAAGACAGCGGCGCCATTGGGCAAAGCGTTGATTTTGTCTCCGGACGCGTTCAGGGTCGCAGCTTTGGCAGGAGCGCTGCCGTCGCTGACATCGGCGCCGACAACGTATCCGTCGATGTTGAACAGCACGCCGTAGGACTGATCCTCCGGCAGACCGTTCACAACGTCGGCGCTCTCCCCTTCTTCCGTGGCAAAGCCCAGGACCGGGAACACGGACAGGACCATGACCAGGGCCAGGAACAGGGCAAGCGCTTTGCTGAGATGTTTCTTCATAGCGTTTCCTCCTTGTTGATGTTTTTACAGAGGGCATCCCCAAAAAGGGCATACAGCCACCTATAAGGATGTTTTTATCATAGCACAGTTTTCCGTGGATTTCCATAGGAAATTGATTTTTCTTTGTGGATTTTGGCGCGGGAGCGGTGTATAATAGAGACGCAAATCGGGATTTGGCAGGATGTTGCGAAAACGCCCGTAGGGGCCGATGCCCACATCGGCCCTTTCCCGTATCGGTGTGAGGGCCGATGTGGGCATCGGCCCCTACGGTGATTGCTGCATGTTCATTGCTCGTTGATGGGAAGCACTCTGTCGTCGATACCTCCCCTCATCCGGCGCTTCGCGCCACCTTCCCCCCAAGGGGAAGGCTTTTCCACAAATCCGAATCCGTCATGCCGCGCAAACAGGAGATGACTATGAACTGCGACGTATTGATCTGTCCCGTCTGCGGCGGGGCGCTTGTGCAAACAGAGCGCTCCCTGCGCTGCGGGAAAGGGCACTGCTTCGATCTGGCGAAAGAGGGTTATGTTAACCTCTTGACCGGTTCCCGCCCCGGAGACGCCACCGGCGACAGCAAGGAGGCGGCCTGCTTCCGCCGCGACTTTCTGAACAAAGGGTATTACGCCCCCCTGCGGGACGCCCTGACCGCCCGCTTTGCCGGACGGACCGGCCGACTGCTGGATCTCTGCTGCGGCGAGGGATACTACACCGCTGCCCTGGGCGCCTTGCCGGGTCTGCGGGTCTACGGCTTCGATCTGGCCCGGGAAATGGTGCGGCTGGCGGCAAAGCGAGATCCGAATCTGACGCTTTTTGTGGCGAATCTGACCCGGATCCCGGTGCGGGACGAGGCCTTCGACTGGGCCACCCTGCTCTTTGCTCCCTTTCAGGAGAAGGAGCTGCTGCGGATCCTGAAGCCTGGCGGGAAGCTGGTGCTGACGGTCCCCGGGAGACGGCACCTCTACGGTCTCAAGCAAGCGGTCTACGACAAGCCCTATGAGAACGACGAGGCCCTGCCCCGGACCGAAGCCCTGCGGCTGCTGGGGACGAAGAAGATCCGCGCCCAAATCACCCTAAGTACCCAGGCCGACATCCAGGCCGTGTTCCGCATGACCCCCTACTACTACCGCTCCTCCCCCGCCGACCGGGCCAAGCTGGAGGATCTGGAGTCCCTGGACACGGAGATCGAATTCGTCATCGCGGAGTATGAGAAATATTTCACAAATATTTTCTTGCATCCCGCGAAATAATATGCTATACTGAATTGTAACAAATAATAACAACAGGAGGTATCATCATGACGAAGACCATCAAGACCGTTTTGGCTGTCATTGGCGCTCTGACCGCCATCTGCGGCGTGCTGCTGCTCCTCAAGAAGCTCGGCCTCATCAAAGTCTGCTGCAAGAAGTGCGGCAAGGAAAAGTGCGAATGCGACAAGCCCGAGACTGTTGAGGACTTTGTGGAAGAGGCCGCCGAGGCCGTCGAGGACAAGGTCAAGGAAGTCAAGGAGGCCGTCGAGGAGAAGGTAGAAGAGGCCAAGGAGAAGGCAGAAGCCATCGCCGAGGAGTTCAAGGACTACGCGGACGTGGAGCTTCCCAAGGAATAAAAAAAGATACAACGATCCCCGGACCCGTTCAGAACGGATCCGGGGATCGTTGTTTTTTGCAGTCGGACTCACACGGAACGCCCATCAAAAGACAGGACTTTACGGGAGTTCCGCATCAGTACCGAAGCTGCTCCACGGTATAGCCGGCGGCGCGGAGCAGCTCTACAAGACCGTCCTCTCCCACCAGGTGGGCGGCGCCCACGGCAAAGAACACCTTGTCGCCTGCCTCAAGCCATTCAACGGCTCTGTCCCGCATGCCCAGGTTGCGCTGGGTCAGCAGCTTGTCGTAGTAGTCCGCCATCAGGGCCCGCTCTTCCTCGGTCATATCCTCTGCCTCGGAATCCATTTCACCGGTCAGCAGGATACTCAGCTTGTCGTAGTCTCCCTCCAGCCAGCCGTTGTAGAGCTCGTCGATGCCGGCCTGGTACTCGTCCAGGTTCTCCAGAGTGCTCCGAATCATCAGCAGATTCAGCTCGTCAGAGAAGGCGGAAAGCAGCCCGTATTGGAAATTCGCGCTCTCCACGTCCCGGACCTGGATTTTCTTGTCGTTGCAGTGCCGGATCAGGGTGCGGTCCATGCCGGTCTCCACATCGTAGTCGGTGCGGGTCATCAACGCGGCCTGCTCCACCAGCTGGGACCACCAGCTCAGGTTATAGGGCTCCCAAAGCTGGGGAATGAGGCCGGCTTCGCTCACCAGAGCGGAGACCTTCTCAAAGAGCTCCTTGGGCATGTGGTCGGAGGCCTTCGTGCCGTCGTTCAGCAGGAAATACTGGATGCCCTGCATCTGGGCGGCATAGTCGCTTTCATAGGCCACCACGTCATATTCCACCGCCAGTGCGCTGCAGTCGTCCAAATAGGGCGTCAGCTTGTCCAGGACGGTGTAGATCCGCTCGTCTCCCACGTGGATGGTGCCGAAGAGATACGCCTCCCGGCCATTCTCATCGCTGACGTGAAAGAGCATGGGATGGATCCCTGCCCTGTCCGTGGTATCGGCGGCGGGATCCGCGGCGGTGGTCCCCGCCGCGCTGGTGCCTGTGCCCCTGGTATCGGCGGACTCGGTCCGGGCGGCGCCGTCGGAGGCAGTCGAAGACTGCACGGGCACCGGGCTCTTCCTGCAGCCGGCAAACAGAGCCAAAAGCAGGACCAGGATCAACAGGATATATCGTTTTTTCATGGTATACTCCTCAAATCGTCGAAAATTGAAAATGGCTGCGGTTTTTCAAATCTTTTTTGAAACACTCCGCTGTTTTCCGATTCTGTATTTTCAATTTTCAATTGTTCTGGGCTGTCCGCAGCCGGCGCAGATGGAGCGGTCGGCGCGGTTCTGGGTGCCGCAGACCGGGCAGAGCCAGGAGGCGCTGGGCGCGCCCTTGGGGCGGCCGCAGCCGACGCAGACCCTGCGGCTCTCCCGATTCTCTCTGCCGCAATAGGCGCAGGTCCAGCCATCGGTGCGGCGCTTGGTGCCGCAGAGCTTGCAGGCCTCGGCGTTTTCGTCGTTGGCTATGCCGCAGACCGGGCAGCTCCAGCCCGGCGCCGAGGCGAAGCGTCTGCGCTGGCAGGCAGTGCAGCGGCTCTCTGTCTCCGGGTTCTCCGTGCCGCAGCCCTCGCAGATCCAGGTCAGCAGGGGTCGGTCCTTGGGGGCCGCACAGCCCTGGCATGCCTGGGTGCTCTCCGGGTTCTCCGTGCCGCAGAAGGGACAGCGCCAGGTGGGGACCCTGCGCTGATCCCTGGGGGCGCCGCAGACAGCGCAGCGGCGCTCGTCGGTGTTTTCGCTGCCGCAGGCCGGGCAGATCCAGCTGCGTACCAGCGGCGCGGGCGGCTCATTTTCCGGCAAAGCGTCCCGGGATCGCAGGCTCAGGAGCAGCAGGAGCAGGCCGAAGCCGGCCAGCACCAGCGCCGCCCAAAAGGCGGACTCCGCCAGCTCTGCAAAATCCGACATGCCCCGGGCCACTTCCCGGGCAAACCAGTCCGAGCGGCGGACAAAATACAGGAAGACGCAAAGCACAACGCCGGAAACCAAAGCGGATAAGCCGATCTTTTTCATGCCTTACACCTCAAAGCACCCGAATCCCCCCGGATGCACCACGAAGCCGCCGCCGTCCCGGTAGCTGTTCTGGGACAGCAGACTGTGCCGGGCCGTCAGCCGGAAGGGACCGCCCGTGCGGTTGACGCAGCAGAGGACCGTCTGGTTCCCGCTTTGCCGCAGGAAGGCGATCTTCCCCTCCCCCGCCGCGGTGACCCGGACGGAGCCGGTCCGCAGGGCCTGGGTATTGTTTTTGAGCTGACCCAGAGCCCGGTAGAACTCCACAAAGCGCCGGTCCTCGCGGCCCCAGGGATAGCAGCCCCGGTTGAAGGGATCCCGGCAGCCCTCCATGCCCGCCTCGTCGCCGTAGTAGACGCAGGGGCAGCCTGGCAGGGTGTACTGCAGGAAGGCGGCCAGCTGCAGCCGCTCAAAGGCAAACTCCCGCTGCTCCCAGCTGAGCCGGACCTGGGACTGGTATTCCCGGTCCCCATTGAAATCTCCGATCAGGGTAGTCAGGATCCGGGGCGTGTCGTGGGTGCTCAAAGGATTCATCAGGGCTTGAAGCACCTGGGGCGGGTAGTTTTCCGCGATGGTCATAATGGTCTCTCCCAGGGCCGTGCCGTCGTCCTGGCTCCGCAGGAAGGCGATGATGGCCGAGCGCCAGGGATAGTTCATGACACTGTCCAGCTCGCCGTCAATGAAGTAGCGGCGGCGGACGGAATAGGCGGACTTATTGGAGGCGTCCTCCCAGACCTCGCCCAGGAGAAGGGCGTCGGGCTTCAGCTGCCGCAGCCGGCCCTTGAAGCGGCGGATGAACTCGTCGGGGAGCTCGTCGGCCACGTCCAGCCGGAAGCCGTCGGCGCCCAGGGCCAGCCAATGGGCAATGACAGAATCCTCATCCCGGATGATATAATCCAGATAGGCTTCGTCCAGCTCGTTGACATTGGGCAGGGTCGCAAAGCCCCACCAGCTCTCGTACTTGTCCGGGAAGCGGTGGAAGGTATACCAGCTGTAGTAGGGAGAGTCCTTGCCCCGGGAGATCGCGCCGTTGCCGAAGACGCCGTTCCGGTCGAAATAAACGGAATTGGAGCCGGTGTGGGAATAGACGCCGTCCAGGATCACCTTCATGTCCAGCCGGTGCGCGGCCCGGCAGAGCGCGCTGAAATCCGCCTCAGTCCCCAGCATGGGGTCTGGGCGCTTGTAGTCCGCGGTGTCGTAGCGGTGGTTGGAAAAGGCCATAGAGATGGGGTTGAGATAGATCACGCCCACGCCCAGGCTGTGCAGATAGGGCAGCCGGGACTGGATGCCCCGGAAATTGCCCCCGAAGAAGTCGTTGCAGAGGATCTCCCCGGTGGCGGGGTCCGGCCGGAACTCCGGCAGGCCGCCCCAGTCCTCCCGCAGAATGTAGGGCTGCAGCTTGTCCCGCAGCTCCACGCTTCCCTCCCGGGCAAAGCGGTCCGGGAAGATCTGATACATGACCCGGCCCTGGAAATCCGCAGGCACGGTGAAATCCGCCGGCACTGCGCTGAGCTGCCAGCGGTCCCCTTCTTCCATGTTGGTCTCCCGCCCCTGCTTGAACAGGCGGAACACGCCATCCCTGCCGGTGATGCGGAACCAATAGAAGTACAGGCCCTTGGCGTCCAGGGAAAACTCGCACTTGAACACGTCGTAGTCTCCGTCGCCCCCGGCCCAGGTGAAGAACAGCTCCAGCGGAGGATCATCCCCCTCCCGCTCCAGCACCAGCTGCACGAAGCGGGCCTCCACGTCTCTGGGGATTTTGACCCGGATGGTGCAGGCCTGTCCCACAGTCAGAACGCCGAAGGGCTGCTTATATTCTGTGTCTCTGCTGTCGTATAAAATACGCATAAGCACTCCTTGGGAAAGCAGGGGCGAACGCGAGGTTCGCCCCTGCGGAATGAATCAAAGATTCCAGATGTTCTTGGCGTACTCAGTGACGGACCGGTCGGCGGAGAAGATGCCGGACTTGGCGATGTTCACCAGACTCATGCGGTTGAAGCCGAGCTTATCGGCATAGGCCTTGTCCGCATCCCGCTGGGCGCGGGCGTAGTCGTTGAAGTCCGCCAGGGTCATATAGGCGTCGGCCACACCGAAGCGGTTGGTGGTCAGGCTGGCCACGATGTCGTCGAAGCGCTGGCCCAGCACGCCGGAAGTGAGCATATCCAGCACGCGCCTCAGGTCCGGGGTGATATAGGACTTCGGATCATAGCCGCGGCGCCAGAGCTCCTCGACCTCAGGGGTCTTCATGCCGAAGAGGAACATATTCTCGTCGCCCACCTGCTCGTGGATCTCCACGTTGGCGCCGTCCAGGGTGCCGATGGTGACTGCGCCGTTGATCATGAACTTCATGTTGCCGGTGCCGGAGGCCTCCTTGCCCGCGATGGAAATCTGCTCGGAGAGCTCGGCGGCCGGGATGATGATCTCCGCCAGGGACACACGGTAGTCCTCGATGAAGATGACCTTCAGCTTATCCCGCACGTCGGGATCGCTGTTGACCAGGTTGGAAACCGCCACGATCAGGCTGATGATCTGCTTGGCGCGGATATAGCCGGCGCTGGCCTTGGCGCCGAAGATATAGGTCTTGGGCTGCCAGGGCGCGGTGGGGTTGTCCTTGATCTGGTTGTAGCGGTAGAGAATGTGCAGAACGTTGAGCATCTGCCGCTTGTACTCGTGCAGACGCTTGACCTGGACGTCGAACATGGAGTCCGGGTTCACGTTGACGCCGTTGGCAAAGGCGATATACTTGGCCAGGCGGACCTTGTTATCCCGCTTGATGGCGGCCAGACGCTCCATGACGGTCTTGTCGTCGGCGAAGCGCAGCAGGTCCTCCAGGGCATTGGCGTCCTTCAGGAAGCCGTCGCCGATGAGCTCCCGCAGCATCGCAGTGAGCTTGGGATTGGACTGGCAGAGCCAGCGGCGGTAGGCGATGCCGTTGGTGACGTTCAGGAAGCGCTGGGGCTCGTACTCGTAGTAGTCGTGGAAGATGGTTTCCTTGAGAATCTCGGTGTGCAGGGCGCTGACGCCGTTGATCTTGTGGCAGCAGGCCAGGCAGAGATTGTGCATCCGGACCTCGTTGTTGGCGATGACCGCCATCCAGTTCAGCTTGCCCTCGTCGTTGCCGTAGAAGGCCCGCAGATTCTCCATCAGGCGGCGGTTGATCTCGGCGGTGATGGCGTAGATCCGGGGCAGCTGCTCCTTGTAGAGCTCCACGCTCCAGCGCTCCAGGGCCTCGCTCATAACGGTGTGGTTGGTGTAGCTGAGGGTGCGGGTGGCGATGTCCCAGGCGTCGTCCCACTCGAAGTCATACTCGTCCATCAGCAGCCGCATGAGCTCGGGGACACAGAGGGCGGGATGGGTGTCGTTGATGTGGATGGCCACCTTGTCGGGCAGGTTGCGCAGGGTGCCGTACTTCTTCTTGTGGGAACGCAGGATGGTCTGCAGGGAGGCGGAGCAGAGCAGATACTGCTGCCGCAGGCGCAGCCGCTTGCCCTGAATGTGGTCGTCGGCGGGATAGAGCACCTTGGAGATGGTCTCCGCCATGGTGTTCTGCTCCAGGGCCCGGACATAGTCGCCCCGGGAGAAGGCCGCCATATCAAAGCTCTGGGGGAGCTTGGCGGACCAGAGCACCAGCTTATTCACCGCGTCGGTATGGTAGCCGGAGATATAGAGGTTGTAGGGCACGGCCATGACGGTGGAATACCCGTGCTGGGCCACCTTGAACTTGCCGTTGTCATACCACTCGTGGACCTCGCCGCCGAAGCGGACCTCCACGGCGTCGTCTTCCTTGGGGACCAGCCACACGTCGCCCATCTGGAGCCAGTTGTCGGGCAGCTCCATCTGCCAGCCGTCTACGATCTGCTGCTTGAAGATGCCGAACTCATACCGGATGGAATAGCCCGTAGCGGGATAGCCCAGGCCGGTGAGGGAGTCCAGATAGCAGGAGGCCAGGCGGCCCAGGCCGCCGTTGCCAAGACCCGCGTCGGGATCCAGGGCATACAGATCCTTGATATTGATGTTCAGGTCCTTGAGGGCGTCGGTGAAGACTTCCTCCATGCCCAGATTAAAGAGGTTGTTGCGCAGGCTGGTGCCTACCAGGAATTCCATGGACATATAGTAAACCTGCTTGCGCTGCTCTTCCTGATAGCCCCGCTTGAAGGCGCGGCGGCGGTCGTACATGCCGTTGCGGATCACGGTGCACAGGGCCTTATATGCCTGCTTGTCGGTGGCCTCGGCCATGTTGCAGCCGAACAGCCGCATACAGGCTTGATTCAGAAGATCAATGGCTTCTGTTTTTGTCATAAACGTTTCCTCCGTTATTGGGTTCTTATTTCTCGTAGGCGATGACCACCCGCCGGTTGGGTTCGGTGCCGGTGGAGTAGGTGGTGACGTTGGGCACATCCTGCAGCGTGGCATGGATCACATGGCGCTCGTAGGCGTTCATGGGCTCCAGCGTCATGTTCTTGCGGTACTTGACCACCTTGGCGGCCATCTTCCGGGCCAGGTGACGCAGGGACTCCTCCCGCTTGCCGCGGTAGTTCTCCGCATCCACGGTAACGCGGGTGCGCTTGGAGGAATCGTGGTTGAGCGCGTAGTTCGCCAGGTGCTGGATGGCGTCCAGGGTCTCACCCCGGCGGCCGATCAGAGCGCCCAGGTCCTCGCCCACCAGCTCCACGCCGATGGTCTCCGCGTCCTTGCGGAAGGCATGGGGCACAGCGTCGGATTCCATCCGCTCCAGCAGGCCCTTGAGGAAGCGCTCCACCCGCTCCTCCTGGGAGCCGGGCTCGGCAGGGGCATAGGTCTTCTCCGCCTTTGGCGCGGCCTTGGGCGCATCCTTGCGGGGAGCCTGTTTCCTGGGCTGCTCGGGCTTTTCGGGCTTCTCGGCTTTCTCAAGCTTTTCCAGCTTGGGGGCTTCCTTGCGGGGCTCCGCCTTGGGCGGCGCGGGCATCACGGGGGGCTTGGGCATCTCCAGGGGCTTCTCCAGCTTGGGGGCCTGCTTCTTGGGCTTGCGGGAAGCAGCGGAGAGAGCGGGGGCGGGTTCCGCGGGCTTGGGGTCCGGGACCTCATAGCTCACCTTGACCTTGGCGGGACTGGCGCCGATGCCCAAAAAACCGGACTTGGCGTTTTCCAGGACCTCCACGGAGACCGCGTCGCGGTCCAGGCTCAGCTCAGCCAAAGCGGTCTGGATGGCCAGATCGATGCTCTTGCCGGTGGTAATGATGTATTTCTCCATACTTACTCCTTGTTGTTCTTGTACCGGTTGGGATCAAAGTTTCTGCCGCGGCGGTAAGGACGCTCGCCCTCCAGCTTCGCAGCCTGGGCCTCCAACTCGGCCTCGTGCTCTTCCTGTGTGACTTGCGAGGCGAGATACGCGGCTTCCTTGGCGGCCTGCTCGTTCTTCTCGCGCTGCTGCAGCTTCTTCTTGCTGGCGCTGCCCACCATGCCGTCGGGATTCTCAGCCCGGCGCTGGGCGCGCTGACGCTCCCGTTCCGCCTCAATGGCGGCCTCTTCAGCGGCTTTCTGCTGCTTGATCGCGTCCTCGGCGTCATAGACCTTCTTATAATGCTTAGTCAGGAAAATGTCCTGGATCGTGCTGGTGACAGCCTGGATGCCCCAGTAGAGGGACAAGCCGGCGGGGGCAATGAAGCCGATGTACACGGAGAACAACGGCATCATGAAGGTCATGGCCTTGTTGTTCATGCTGGACTTCTTGGCCATTTCGGCGTCCTGTTCGCCCTTTTCGTTGACGATGACCTTGCTGTTCATCTTCTGGCTGATCCACATGCTGAGCATGTTGACGCCGCCGGAAAGCAGGGGCAGGAGGAACTGACCGATGGAGTTCCAGACGCCGTGCATGTCGAAATACTTCCAGAACATAAGGTTGGGCACCGTGGCCAGCTCCACGCCCGCAAAACGGGTGTTCATGGCCTCGATGGCCGGGGATATGGCGGCCAGCTCCGACTTGACCGTGTCAATGAAGGGCAGGGCCTCCATCTGCCAGTAGAAGCCGGTGGCGTTGAGATTGGCCAGAGCGGAGTTGGGATCCGTCAGGAACGCGTTGTTCCTGGCGTTGATGAACACGTTCTGGATCTCTCCCACAGTCCTGGCGTTCACGTTGCCGTGGAACATCAGCCAGGTAATGGGTTCGCGGATGATGTAGTACAGGGGGATCAGCAGAAGCATAGGCAGCAGAGACCAGAGGCAGCCGCCGCAGCCGCCGGCGCCTTCCTCTTTATAGAGCTGGCTGACGGCCTGCTGGTAGCTCTGCTTGTCGTCGCCGTATTTTTCCTCCAGGGCCTTGACTCTGGGGGTGAGGCGGGACATCTTCATCATGCTCTTCTTGCTCATGGCGGAGGTGGGGAAGAGGATGATCTTGACGATGATGGAGAAGAGGATCAGCGCCCAGCCATAGCTGTGGGTCAGATCGTAGAGAAAGCGCAGCAGATAGGAGAAGGGCAGCTTGATGTAGTCGAATACGCCCAGCTTGACCTCCTCGGAAAGGGCGGCGGTCTCCACCAGCTTCAGGGTTCCATCCTCGTTGGCGGCCTGGGTCGTGTTGCCCATGCAGCCGGTAAAGACCAGCAGGAACATCACCAGGACCAATCCCAGGCAGAGATAGCGGGAAATGTGTTGTTTTTTCATTGTGTGTTCTCCAATACACAAGTGGATTTTGACCGATTTGCTCGGCCGCGATGGGTTGTCTCGCTTGTTGGAGCGCTTGCGTGCCGGATCACGGCACAGGATCGTAGTAGTCCCTTTTGGAAAACGGTTGGCAGCGGCAGATCCGTCTGGCGGCCAGAGCGCCGCCCTTGAGGGCGCCGTACTTGCCGATGGCCTGGACCGCGTATTCGCTGCAGGTGGGCTCAAAACGGCAGCGGCGGGGAAAGGCGGGGGAGATATGGCGCTGATAGAAGCGGATCAAAGCCAAAAACAGCTTTTTCATGCCCGATCCTCCTCCTTTAACAAATGGAGTTTCCTGCATTGCCGCAAAAAGCTCCTGCCCATTTCGTTGAAATCCCCGTCGATGGCGGCGGTCCGGGCCACAATCACGATGTCGCAGCCGGGCTTCAGCGCGCTCTCGTGCAGGCGGTAGCTCTCCCGGATGCGGCGGCGGGCCCGGTTGCGGTCCACCGCGCGGCCCAGCTTGACCCCGGTGGTAATGCCCAAGCGGTTGACGCTCAGGCCATTGCGTCTGGCATAGACAACGACAAAACGGCCAACGGCGCTTTCGCCCTTGGCGTAGAGCCTGCGGAATATGTGGTTTTGCTTCAGCGGAACGGTAAATTCCACGGAAAACATCTCCTGTTGCAGCACGTGGCGCACCCTGTGCGCCGCTACAGTTGCCTGAACGCAAAGAGTCGCGGGCTATGCCTGTTTTCGGCCGCCTGATGATAAAGTTTCGGGGCGAACAGATTGACCATCCGTTCACCCCGAATCTTTCAAAGGCAATTCAACGGACTGCCTGAACCGTTTTCCGATCTGTTTAGGCGGAAAGGACAGCTCTGCCCTTGGCGCGGCGGCGGGCCAGGACCTTCCGGCCGTTGGCGGTAGCCATTCTCTTTCTGAAGCCGTGGACTTTGGATCTGTGACGCTTTCTGGGCTGATAGGTACGCAGCATGTGGTTACACCTCCTATGGTAGAATATGCTCAACAGCTGTGAAACAGCCGCAGCGAGTGAAATCAAGAGCCTTTTTGACTCATACGGCATATATTATAGCCTGAACAGGGGGGAAATGTCAAGAATTATTTTTTCCTTCCGCCGCCCGGGGGAAAAACCAGGCGGCGGCACGCTCCCGTTCTCAAACGGAACCGGGGTCATCCTCCTCTTCCCGCAGCAGCTGCTCCAGCCGCTCCAGATGCTTGAGGGCGTCGAAGCTGGAGCCGCGGCCTTCCTCGCCGGCGCGGGAGAGGGTGGTGGGGTCGAAGACCCCCGTGGTGGTCAGCGGCTCCCGGGCGGCGGTCTCCCCGACCGGCTCCGGCCGGGGTGCGGACTCCCCGAGCGTCTGCTCCGGCGGCCGGACGGGCTCCGGGACAGGCGGCCGGTCAGGCGCCTCTCCCTGCTGGGCGGCGGACTTGCCCGTATCCCAGGATTGGGTCAGATCCATCCGGGGCATGGTGGTGAAGGCGTCCGGGGGCGGCATGGGCTCGGCGGCGGGCGGCGCATCCGGATCCGGCTCGTCGACGCCCCGGCGGGGATCCGCCAGCTTCACGGGGAGCTTGACGATGGGGGGCCGGGAGAAGCGGGTCAGCAGAGCCACGATCAGGAAGGCCAGAAAGACCGCCAGGGAAATCACGCTGATTTTCAGCCCCAGGGCAAAGCCCGGAGCTTCATAGTCCAGGGCGATGGCGTGCAGGCCAGGCTCCAGATGGACGGCGATCATGGCGTCGCCCAGGGGGGTGATCCGGCGGGCCTCCCCGTCCACGGTGAGGCTCCAGCCCTCGTCGGCGGGAATGGAGAGGTAGAGCAGGCTTGGCTCATGGACGCGGACGGCGCCCTCCACGTGGGTGTCGGTGACCTCGGTGGGGATCATGGAGCCCTCGCTCAGCTGCTCATAGGCCTGATCGAAGAGACCGGTGCGGAAGAGGGCGGCGCCCAGGGTGACGCTGCCGGTGGTGTCGCTCTTTTTGGCGCGGTAGCGCAGGCTGATCTTGTCTCCCACGGAAAAGGCGCCCATGCAGCGGTTGTAGCCGTAGCTGTCGGACCAGGTGTACTGCCGCTCCCCGTTGAGGAAGAAGGTCACGTCGCTGGTTCCGGAGCCCTTGGAATACACGCAGAGGGTCCCGTCGGCGGGCATGACGAAGCTGGCCTCCACATAGTTGTCGTCGTTGCAGACACCCTTGACCTGGAAGCCGGTGGAGCTCTTGCCGCTGAGCTCCGCGGTGCCCACGGCCTTTACGTCGGAGATTTTTACGTTGCTGTAGAGGGGCTCTTCGATGCCGGTCATCTCCCGGAACAGGCGGTTGAGCCGGTCAAAGGGAATGCCGGAATTCTGGGACGCGTCGTATTCCAGCGCGTTGTCGTTCACCAGGAAGCCCAGGCTCAGATAGGCCTTGTTCTCCAGCAGCAGCACCTCGCCCTTCCGGGCCACCTGGCGGAAGTAGAGGGTGTCCAGATTCCGCCCGTTGCGGTCGATCAGATATTTGACGCCCAGCAGCAGATTGGTGAAGGGATCCGCCTCCTGGTAGACGTAGCGATTGCCCGCCACGGAGGCCGCCATGCCGATGCTCTGCAGGAAGGCGGAGACCCGGCTGTTGGCGGCGGAGGAGAAGACGGAAACACCGTTGTAGCCCAGCAGGGTCCCGTCGTTGAGGGTCTGCTTCATGGCCACCTCGGCCCGCCAGAGATCCACAGTCTCGCTCTCCCGCTGCTGCATGATCTCCACGATCTCCTTGCTGTTCTCCTTTTTGGTGGGATAGTAGGAGGAATCGGTGAAGCCGATCTTATTGACGCCCAGGGCCATACAGCCCAGGGACTCGCAGAGCATGCAGAAGCAGAGGCTCAGCACCAGCAGCTCCTTACGGATGACGCGGAAGGCGTAGAGCAGCAGCACTGCCAGCGCCAGCAGCGCAACGGCGGTGGTCGTCAGAACCACCAGCTTTTCCCCGGAATGGATGACGCAGTAGAGCAGCAGCGTGACGGGAACGATCAGCGCCAAGGCCCGCCATTTGGGCAGATGATCCAGCTCCGTATAGGCCCGGAATGCCATAAAGATCACCGTAAAGGACCAGAGGAAGCTGAAGCGGTAGGGCAGCATATTGGGGAAGTGCAGGCCGTGCCAGAGATAATCGAGGGTACGGAAGAGAAAGCTGTTGGCAAAGAACAGCAGCAACAGCACAGTAAAGATCCGCTCCCGCCGGGGTATGCGCTTACAGAACAGATAGCAGGTCGCCAGGATCAGGGTAAAAAAGCCGCAGAAGATGTTGGGCAGGCCCTCCATGGTGGTGGGCTTGGTCAGGGTCCCGGCGTTGGAAAGCACGTCCCGGATGCCCTGCAGCGGGACGCGGAAGGAGGAGAAGAAGGCGCCGACGTAGCCCAGACGGAGGCTCAGCAGGGCCTCATGGGCGCCGATCCAGCTGGGGTAGGTCACAGACTCTCCGGTGAATTCCGGCACCTGCTTGCCGAAGAAGGCGTACAGATCCGCCACCTTGCCCTTGGCGATCAGCTCGATGCCGGCCTGGTGGGTCATCTCCGGGATTTTGACGATGTTCATCGCGTAGGCGTTGGGAAATTTGTTGACGGCGGAGGAGGTGGCCTGCAGGCCCAGATAGGCGGGAACCGTCAAAAACGCCGTCATCCCCAGCGCCACCAGCGTAAAGACGGCAATCCGCCAGAAGCGGGTCCAGAGCCCCGCCAGATCATCCCAGTTGACGACGTGCCAGCCGAGGAACAGCAGCAGCACGAAAATACAGACAAACAGGCCGATGTAATAGCTGCAGTAAACCGACATCGCCAGGCTCACCACATAGAGCACATAGCGGCGTTCCCGCATCAGCTCAAAGGTCCCCAGCGTCACCAGGGGCAGCAGAGCCACGGTGTCCAGCCAGATGGCGTTCCAGTAGTAGCCCATCAAAAAGGCGCAGAAGGCGTAGGCCGTGGAAAACACCGCCACAGCAAGCTCCTCCCGCCCGAAGGTCTTCCGCAGGAAGTGGGCACAAAACAGCCCCGCCAGGCCCAGTCGAACCAAAACCATCAGATTGTACCAGGGCATCACAAGGCCCTCCGGCAGCAGAACCGCCGGGAGGTTCAACGGGCTCGCCAGATAGTATGCAAAGAGGGAAAGGTAATTGGTCCCCATGCCCGTGGTCCAGGAGTGGAGCAGGGAGTTTCCGTTCTGCAGCCTGGTCCGCAGATCCAGATAAAAGGGATAATACTGGTGCCACTGGTCGTGGGCCAGGATCATCCTGCTGCCGAAGGGGATGACGCCGCAGCAGGCCCAGACCACGCCCATGATCAGCAGCGGCAGGAAAAAGGCGGTCAAATACAAATAGCGGGCCTTCCGCGGGCGGGAGAGAAAACCGCCCGCGGCATAGAATCCCCTCAGGGATTTCCGGGCCGCAGATTGGATCGTCATATCGGTCACCTCATTCAGGGATAGGGATCAAGGATCGGAAAAAAGCTTTCTATGTATTATACCACAATCGTTCTGAAGTTTCAACTGTTTCCTATCGTATGTGGTCAGGCCGTTGGTCTCGTCCTCCACGTCGGAGAGCTGGGTGTAGACGGCGGCGCAGAGTCCCTGCGGCACGGCGGGCGTGATCTGCTCGTCAAAGAGGGCCTTCACCGCGGCCTGCCAGGCCTCCCGGGTCTCAAGCGTCTTATACCCGTAGGTCTGCGCCTGATTGAAGCTGTGGCCAGGGTCCTTCCAGACATAACCGCCAAACTCCGAGAGCACCACGGGCTTCCCCGTAGCCGCCGCGTTCCGGAAGCGCGGCAGGCGTCCGGGCATCCGGAAGCGGCCGAAATAGACGTGTCGGCTGTCCACATCCGTTTTCCCGACCCGGAACCAGCCGGAGGCCGTGTCGATCACCCGGGTGGGATCCAGGGTCTTCAGGGTCTCGTAGGCCCGGGTGCTGTACTGCTGCCCCCAGCCCTCGTTGTAGATGGTCCAATAGACCACGGAAGGGTGGCTGTAAAGGCGGCGGACCGTCGCCTCCATGTGAAGACGGAACCAGTTCCAGCGGCTGCGGCTCCGGGTCCGGAACAGATGGGGGAAGCGCTGGAAGCCCACGGTGGGCAGCACCGTGTCCCGCAGATAGCCGTAGGGGCCGCAGTTGATCATGTCCTGGAAAACGGCCACGCCCAGCCGGTCGCATTCGTAATAGAACAGCTCCGGCTCGATTTTGATGTGCTTGCGGACCATGTTGAAGCCCGCCCGCTTCGCCAGAAGCAGATCGTCGGCAAAGCAGGCCGGGTCCGCGGGGGTCCAGAGCCCGTCGGGCCAGTAGCCCTGGTCCAGCAGGCCGTTGAAAAAGTACGGCTTCCCGTTCAGCAGCAGCCGGGGGATCCCGTCCGCGAGGCCGGTCCCGATGGTCCGCAGGGCGAA
>JAFYAB010000045.1 GCA_017540945.1 Oscillospiraceae bacterium
AACGCAAGTGAAATCGTATAAAGGGATAAGGCGGACACATTGCGATAAATCCTTTGTTTTCAAGCGTTTTGGAGGATTTTATTAAAGCCCTATGAGGGGCAGTAACCACTTATGAAATCGTGGTTTTCAAATTCCAGTTTGCCGGGTGATTCATACAGCAAGCATGTGAAAAAAGATGCAGCCGGGGTGCATGTTTTGCACACTCCGGCTGCAGTTCACATAGAAACAAGCTGTTATTCAGAATCATCCACCGACATTACGTAGATCTGGCATGGATTCCATTCGTCCCAGAGTGTCGGAAAGACCTCGAACTCCTTGAAGCCGAGGCTGAGATAGAATCGGTTTGTGGCGTCATATTCCGGGTACCGGCCCATCTGCACGGTTTTCACCTGGAGGAAGGAATAGCCCCGCTCCCGAGCAATGCGTTTCGCCGCCTGGACCAGCGCTGTACCGACGCCCTGCCGGTGGTATTCCTTCAAAACGCCCATCACGGCCAGCTCCAGGGTGTCCCTGCCCGTTTCCTTCAGGCAGAGAAAGCCATCCGGTTCTCCGCCCTCCGACGATACCAGCATGATCTCGTCGGCGCTCTCGCGGATATAGTTCTCCCGCGCCTCCGGGATGCCGAACCACTCCGGCAGCGCCTCCAGAATCACCCGGGCGACCCGCTGCTTTTCCTGTCTGTCGTCAAGCATTTGTATCCGCATATCCAAAACCTCAAAGCTTCCTTAGATCCTGTTTCCGAATGCATAGGCCCGCCGGATCCATTCCAGCAGCTCGGCGTCCAGCTCCGAGGCACCGGCCAGAACGATATGATGGGTCCAACGCCCGGGCTGCGCTTCGGTTTTCGCGGCGATGCGCGGGGAATCCAGCGGATCCGGCAGCCCCAGGGTCAGTACAAGATAATGGGCCGGCAGCAGCCGTTTCGGCAGCACCCGGAAGACCGACACGCAGGCGAAGACCCGCCGGTTTTTCAGGGAGATCTGCGTCTTATGGGCTATCGCCGTAAATGCCCCGAGCGCTTTGATCCGATCCAGCAGCGTCTCGTACAGCGCCAGCTCCTCCGGCTTCCCGTCAAAGAAAAACAGCTCGTCCATCGTCATGGTTCTACGCTCCCTTTCCGTCAGTCCCGCGGCTCGATGATCACGTGGATCGCGTCGCCGTCATGCTTACCCAGGGCCGAGCGGATGGCCTTCGTGACGCCGATGAGATAGCAGACCGAGCCGTCCGGGTTCTTGACTCCCATGTTCACAATGCTGCCGTCGTAGCCGACACCGTCAAACTGGGCGTGGACCTTGACCCGGCCCCTGCCGAACACTGCCCGGATATCCCAGGGGAAGGCCACGTAGGCGCCGCCGTTCTCCGGGATCTCATGCAGGATCGCGTCGTATTCATATTTCATTTTGTTTCCCTCCCGGCGGCGCTCAGGCGTGGTTTCCGGTATCCCGGCACCAGGCGGCGATCTCGGCGATCAGTGCCAGGGGCAGCTCCCCGGAATACGGAATCTGAATCGTGCCCTTGCTGTATTGGTACCCGCCCTCGTCCAGCTTATCCGCGAAATGGGCCACTGCCTCCGGGCCGGGGTACAGGCCGACGTGTTTTTTCGCCGCCGCGAAATGGAGGACGTTGCCGCCCTGCCAGTAGGTCGGCATGGACCAGGAGATCTTCTCCTTCGCCTCCGGCAGCTGCGCCAGGATGGTCTCCCGGACCTGCCGCAGCGGCTCCCGGAGGGCTTCGTCCTGGGCGTTGATATACTCGTCAATGCTTTCCGGGGCCTTCCCGCAGTCGTGCTGTTGGGTTTCGCCGCGGAAGGCGCGCCCGCAGTTCGGACAGGTCCACATAGAATCGCTCCTTTGCTTCGAGTGTGTACAGCCTTCTGCTGTTTATCATACTACAGGAGGCCGGATTTGTCTATATGGCAGATTTTCAATAATAGATTTCGAAATAGTACCCGCTGTGCGGCTGATTTTGAATATTTGATGTGAATCCTGTGAGAATAGTTTCCCTTATTTTTCCCTTAAACGGGGTGGTACTGGGTAACATCAGGGGGTAGCAGGGAACAGATAAACGGGCAATAAGGGAAAAAAATCAGCCCAAAAGGCACGGTATAACACGGAAAAACAGCACACCGGGCACTTCGAATCCTTCTCCCGCTGCCATGAAAAAAGCGTCTTTTGTCTACCGACAAAAGGCGCTTTTTTCAACGAAATCCGTCCTTGCGGACGGGTGAAATCCACCTGCGGCGGGCGAAATCGCTGCGCGGTGAAATTCCGCTTCGCGGGTGACGGACGGATTTCATTTCACCCGAGGACAAAGTCCGAGGATTTCACCAACGTCGCAGACGTTGATTTCACCGTGAGCACAGCGAACGATTTCACTGTTGAACATTCATTTACGATTTGTTATACTGTTTTTGAGGTGAGTATGATGGTAAAAGGAAAGCTTTCTGATCTGTCCATGGATTTCGCTGTCAGCGCTTTGAAACTTTGTGGCAGCATCAAGGGCCATTATTCCCTTGTCAATCAGCTGGAACGTTCCGCAACCAGTATCGGCGCAAATATCCGTGAAGCAAATTACGCGCACAGCAAACCGGATTTCATTGCAAAACTTCAAATTGCGCTGAAAGAATGTTATGAAACCGAATACTGGCTTGAATTGATTATAAAAGCTGAAATAGTCGGAGAAGACAGCGTTTCCGCATTACTGCGCAATTGCGGGTCACTGCGCAGAATGCTTATTTCATCTATCAATATTGCAAAAACAAATATGAGGAGTTAAGAACATTTTTACTACCAGGGCAATAGAGGTTTCTTTATTGTTTCATAATGTTGAGTATGGTATAATCACCTCAACCAAACGGAGGGGAAAAAGCATGACCTATATTCACATGAATGATAGAAGAATATTAGATTTTTTGAACAGGTTATTCACAACAAAAGTAACATTCGTGCAATAGCTGCAGACCTTTTGACTTGGCTTGATCATAATGTGGAATACAGTAGACTGAATGTCTTTTGCGCGGTCTTTCTATGGTTTGGTGTACTTTTACGCGCTCTTTCACAAGAAAAGAAGCTAAAATCCTCGGGTTTTGGCTCTTTTTTTGCTTTTCGGTGCTTATTGGCTATTTCATCAATTTTCCGCAGCGGTGGCATCTTCCTCTTCAACGTGCTGTTGGTTGCCATCGTCCCAACCCCTCGTTGAGTCGGTTTCTTCTCTTTTCTATCACGCCACAACCTGCCGGATCTTTCCATATAATAGCTATCCAAAGTTGAGAGGATACGCGTATACAGCTTAAATTATAGATTGCAATTCCCATCAAATCCTGTATAATTATATTTAGGATGGTAGCTGGTTATGGGATAACTCTTTTCTAATACAATGAACCATAGCATGGAATAGGAGGATTCGATATGTTAGCAATTGGAACCATAGCCCCGGAGTTTGAATTATTGGACCAGAACGGAGAGGCCCACCGCCTGGCGGATTACCGCGGACGGAGGGTGATCCTGTATTTCTACCCAAAGGACATGACCGCGGGCTGTACGAAGCAGGCCTGCGCCTTCGGGGAGCTCTATCCGCAGTTCCGGGAGAAGGGGGCCGTGGTACTGGGCGTCAGCAAGGACAGCGTGGCCTCCCACAAGCGCTTTGAGGAGAAGTACGGCCTGCCCTTTACGCTGCTCTCCGACCCCGAGCGCAAGGTCATCCAGGCCTACGACGTCTGGAAGGAGAAGATGAACTACGGCAAGGTCACCATGGGCGTGGTCCGCACCACCTATCTGATCGACGAAAACGGGATCATCATCCGCGCCTTCGACAAGGTCAAGGCCGCCGACAACCCCGCCCAAATGCTGGCCGAGCTGGGCTGAAAAGGACAAACCAAATGGACGGACAGTCAGAAGGAGACAGGATCCATGGAGCTGCATTGGGAAGAAGGATTTGAGATTCACGTCAGCGTGGAAGGCCATGAGGCCCGGATTTCTGCGAACGCCGCAGGGCTGCGCTCTTTGGCCAATCACCTCCTGGCCTTGGCTGAGGAGCAGCCAGGAAGTCATCTGCACCTGGATCCGTACAACAGCCTGGAGGAGGATTCCGCGCCGCTGCTGCTGGAGCGAATCAAGGAGAACGAAGCATGAAAAGCATCCTGATTGCCGATACGACCCGGGCGGAGCGGGAGCGGATCGTGGCGGAATCCGTCGGCAGCATCGACGGCCTCTGCGACGGTTGCAGCCCCGGCCTGCTCAGAATGTACGACGACTACATCGAAGGCCGCAAAGAGCTGCGGGAGATCAACATGGAGTTCCGCGCCCGGTATATGTCCGGCGCGGCTGGCCCGGACAAGCCCGGCTGCGGCTGGATGGAGCAGCTGTGAAATGCTGATCCGAACAGCGAGCGGCGAGGAAATGCTGGCCCTTTGGGGGTATCCGGATTTCAACGCCGCCTCCCCGACAGCACGGTTTTTCTATCAAAACATTGCTGCAGGCAACGCCGTGTTCTGGGCATTGGAGCACGAGGGGGCCATGATCGGCGAGCTGTACGCCTTTTTCGATCTGGAGGACAGGGCCTTCGCGGACGGGAAAAGCACCGCCTATCTCTGCGCGTTCCGCGTGAAAGAGGGCTTCCGCGGCCAGGGACTTGGCAGCAGGCTCATGGAAACGGCCCTCGGGGAGCTGAAAGCCCGAGGCTTCCGTCGGGCGTCCATCGGCGTCAGCGAGAGCGAGCCCCAGAACCTGCGGCTCTATCGCCGCTTCGGGTTTACGGAGAAGGGGAAGGACTGCCGCGCCGATCCCTGCGCCATGGACGAGCATATGCGGCCCGTCGTCGATCCGGAGAGCTGGGTGCTGCTGTACAAAGCGCTGTAAAGAGAGGTGCCGTATGATCGAGCGAATCACAGACAAGGATCGGAAGGAGCATATCGCGCGGCTTATCCTGCTGGCCCTGCCCGAATGGTTCGGTATCCCGGAGAGCACGCGGGCCTATATCGAAGCCAGCCGGGAGCTGCCCTTTTGGGCCGCGTTCGAGGATGGAAATGCCGTCGGGTTTTTGGCCCTGAAGGGGACCGGGCCAAAGACCGTGGAGCTCCACGTCATGGGGGTGCTGCCGGAATATCACCGGCGCGGGATCGGCGCCGGTCTGTGGGAGGCGGCAAAAGCATACGCCAAGGCACAGGGATACCTGTACGCCCAGGTGAAGACCGTGGCGAGCGGCCATTATCCGGAATACGACCGGACCAACGCGTTTTACCGTGCGATGGGATTCGAAGCGCTGGAATGCTTTCCGATCCTGTGGGACGCCCGGAATCCCTGTCAGGTCTATGTGCAATACCTTGGAGGCTGATTTTTTGGGGAAAAGAATTCTGTTTGTCTGCCACGGGAATATCTGCCGCAGCCCGATGGCGGAGTTTGTTTTGAAGGACATGGTAAAAAAGTGCGGGCTGGAAAAGGAATATGAGATCGCCTCCTCCGCCACCAGCCGGGAGGAGATCGGCAACCCGGTCTATCCCCCCGCCCGGCGGAAGCTGGCGGAGCACGGGATCGGCTGCGCGGGCCACCGCGCCCGGCAAATGACAAAGTACGACTACGGGTACTATGATTGGATCGTCTGCATGGATCACGCCAACGTCCGCAACGCTTCCCGGATCACCGGCGGCGACCCACGGAACAAGATCCGCCTGCTGCTGGACTTCACCGACCGGGCGGGTCAGGAGGTGGCCGATCCCTGGTACACCGGCGATTTCGATGCGACCTGGCGCGACGTGACCGAGGGCTGCGCCGCGCTGCTGGAGCAAACCCGAAACACATAAGGGCCGAACCCGAAGCGTGCCGAAGCATGCCCGCGTCGGCCCTGTCCATGGAAAAGGAGTCTGCAATGATATTCAAAACCGGAAACGGCTGGCGCTGCTGTTATGACCCGGAGACCGGCCTGTACACCGCGGAGGTCGGGGGCGGGCCCAATCATGATCTGTTCGAGATCACAAAGGAGATCTTTGACCGGGTGGACGATCCGGACCTGGAATGGCCCACGCGCCTGATCCACGAGGGCCGGCATCTGTATATGGCGGTGGACGACCGCTGCGGCCCGCCCTACACGGTGATCCTGGATACAGATTATCAAAAGCTGTGCCCCTGGGCGAAAACCAGCGTGTCGGGAAGGGTCTGGGATGAGGATCTGACGGACGCCGCCGTGGAGGTCTTCGCCTCCGAGGCCGCCAACCGGCCCCAGCGCCGCGCCAAAAGGGCGGCCCGGGAGAAGAAAAAGGCGGAAGAAGCCGCGGCTCAAACAAAACAGAAGGACGCAGACCCGGAAGTCCCAGCGCAGTCCGCCGCGGAGCGCTCCGCCGCCGCGGAAACGCGGGACTACCGCCGCCTGACCCGGTATCTGCCCGTCCTGGAGACGGACGAGACCCTGTATGACGCCGAAAACGGCTGCAGCGAGGTCCTGTTCCGCTTCGCGGAGGATCTGGATCTCGCCTTTGAGAAGGAACCGGACAACGAGATCCTGCAAAGGCTGAAACGGATCATCGATCAGGAGAAAACCGAACCCGGCTTTCTCGTTCAACATCTGCAGGAGATCCTCGGCGGCCTAATAGAGCTGGAGACGCAGAAGAGCTGACGGTCCGGGTCAGCCCGACCTTCCGGGGCTGGTTTTCCGGTTCCGCGGCGAGATGCAGATCGCCCGTTTCTGGCTGACGCATCCCGGCGTGACGGTCAACGGAATCATGACGAAGATGGGACTGTAAACAGGAGGATAACAGAAACGCTTTTTTGAGGAGGAAATGAGAATGAGCCCATTTGCAATCATCGTCCTTGGAGTGGTCGCTGCCGTTGCCGCTTATATGGCCTATAAGATCTGGATCACGAAAAAGAACGGGATCGAGGCGATGGCGGTCGTCACCAACATCACGGAAGAGACAACAATGGATTCGGACGGCTCCAGCACGTCCTATACCTACTATGTGCGCTATACCACAGCCGACGGGGTACAGCAGGAAGCCAAGATCGCCAACATGGGTTTCAAAAAAGGACCGGAAGTCGGCGACCGGATCAGAATCAAGTACCTGCCGGAGAAGCCGAACGCGGCGGTATGGATCCGCTGAAGACAAACCTGTCAATCGGATAGTTCTCTGATTGCCAAGTGCGCCTCGGCCACCCGCAGCCTCCGATCATTCCCTATACGCCTACGACACAGACCCATGTTCGAAAGCGAAATCCAGCGGCGCAGACTGAATGCTATCAGCCTGCGCCGCTATTTATCATGTCAATCTCTTCGTCCAGGTCGATCTTATGATAGAAGACGCTCCCCGGGTCTTCGTTCTGCGCCAGCATGTAGTTGAGGGTCGTGATCGTCGTTTTCCCGGAGCCCGTGCCCTTGTCCTGGCTGCCCACGACGATGAAGCCCCAGGAGGCGAACAGCTCGAACTGTGGCTCGTATTTCGTCGCCTTGCCGCCCGTCCCGTTCACCATCAGGATCATGGGATAGGGTTTGCCGGAGCATTCCAGCTCCTGCGGATAACACACCGTGTATTTTTTGATGGGGTCCTCCGCCTTGGCGGTGAACTTCTTCGCCGACACTTCTACCGCATTATGACCCCGTCCGACCGGGAGATGGACACCCTGAGCAGCTACCGGGAGAAGTTCTGCGCCCACGGACTCTACGGCCTTCCGGACGAATGGATCAAACGGGACTTCCGGGAGACCCCGGAGGAGATGGGGGAAACGATCCGGCAGATCGTGCCGGGGATGGGAAGCGGGACATAAAACCGAGCTTTGTACGGGGAAAGAACGCAGGCGCGGGCAATGGCTCCTTCGCCGTTGCAGATCAAGCGGCTCGGCGCGGCCGGAGACGCGAGAAAAATAAGATTTGGATCAGAAACGCTGAAATAACACGCCTGAAAATCCAGATCTGAACAATATCCGGATTCCGGCAGATTCTTTGTTGACACGGACCGGATCAAGTGATATATTAATATACGGAGGGTCCGCGGGAGCGGGCCGGAAAGGAGCGTACACCGATGATCCAGAAGGGCTTCAACGACTGATAACTGAATACAGGCGCAGAACAGACAGGAGGGGTTTCCCTCCCGGTTTGGTGCGCCATTCCAGTAACTTTCGATGGTAAGAACCGCAGGATGCAGCCATACGGGAGCTGCTTCGCTGCGGGTTTTTTATACCCTTTTATCATGGAGGAAAATAAAAATGAATATTACATTGAGACCCGTTGATAAAAACAACCGCAAGGCCGTTCTGGCCCTCTCCGTCCGGGAGGACCAGCCCTTCGTGGCGTCCAATAAAACGTCTCTGCGCCAGGCCGACGAGGCTAACGCGGAGCAGCCCGGCGTGGCCCGGCCCTTCGCCATCTACACCGGCGACAAGCTTGTGGGCTTCTGCATGTTCGCCTTTGACCCGGAGGAGGAAGACGAGGACGACCGCTACTGGCTCTGGCGCTTCATGATCGACAAGGACGAGCAGGGCAAGGGCTACGGCCAGGCCGCCCTGCAGGAGATCATAAAGTATTTCAAGGACAACGGGGCGGACCGGCTCTATCTGTCTACCGAGCCGGAGAACGAGCGGGGCCTGCACGTCTACCACAAGGCGGGCTTCCGGGAGACCGGCATCATCGGCGACGACGAGGCCGTGCTGATGCGGATGCTGAAGGGCCCCAACAAGCTTGTTAAGAATTGCTATGGCGTCGATGTGGACAAACGTCTGCGGATCCACGGAAAGAAGGGTTATGGCGTCAGCATCGCGGTCCAGGACGGAGAGGAGGATTTCCTCACGTACTGCGCCGGCAGCGGCCGCTTCGGGCAGGATTTCCCGGTGAACCCGGACATGCTGTTCCAGGCGGGCTCCGTATCGAAACCCATGTTCGCCCTGACCCTGCTGCGCTACGTGGACAAGGGCCTCATCGACCTGGACGCGGACATCTCCGGCATCGTGCCGGAATTCGTAAAGAAGGGCTCGATGACCTTTTCTGCCCTGCTCAGCCACACGGCGGGCTACAACGTGCATGGCTTCCCCGGCTACCGGGCGGATCACGAACCGCTCTCCCTGGAGGACGTGCTGAACGGAAAGGGCGTCACGCCGAAGCTCCGCCGGATCCGTCCTTACGGCAAGCAGTTTATCTACTCCGGCGGCGGCGTCACCCTGGCGCAGCTCGCCTTTGAGCGCATCACCGGCACGACCCTGCGGGAGGCCTTCCAAACCGAGGTCGCCGAGCCTCTGGGCCTGAAACACACCGGCTATTTCCAACCCCTGGACGAGGAACTGATCGAAAATGCGGCCTTCGGCGGCAGGCTCGGGATCAAAGAGGATCCCGCCCACGGTTATCACTATTATCCCGAGCACGCGGCGGCGGGCCTTTGGACCACGCCGACGGAGCTGGTCAAGCTCGGACTGGCCCTTTCCAAGAGCTACCGGGAAGGCGGCTTCCTGAAGAAAGAGACGGCTCGGCGCATGCTGACGCCGGTCATGGACAACTACGGTCTGGGCATTCACAGCTTCCGGGGCGACGTCGGCTATCATGACGGATGGAACGAGGGCTTCCTGACAACCTGGATATTCTCCCTGCGGGAGGATCTGTGCGCAGCCGTGATGTTCAACCGGACCACGGAGGAGCTGGATTGGGAACAGTCGAAGATCGCCCTAGAGATCTTCCAGACCGTAGAGGAGGACGCTGCCGACGCGCCGGGCAAACGGAGTCTGAAAGCCCTCTGCGGAAAATACGAGCATCCCGAAAACGCTGATTTCTGCGTGGACGAGGTGTTCCTGCAGGATGGAAAGCTGTATGCGAGGTTCCTTGACGCGGAGGACGGCGCGTTTACCAGTCAGCTCTATCCCATCGGGAAGAAGACCTTCGGCCGCAAGGGCGGCTTCGCCAAAATCATCTTCGGCGAGGACTGCCTGACCATCGACGGAACCACCTGCAAGAAGCTTTGAGCCCGTAGGGGCCGATGCCCACATCGGCCCTGTTCACGATTCGCAACGCGGGCCGATGTGGGCATCGGCCCCTACAACCCCTACAACCTGAAATGGAGGTACATATGGATAAACATAGTATGATGAAGAAATTGGCCCAGGCGTTGAACGAAAAGGACGTGTTCAACGGGGCGTGGCTCTATGCCGAACACGGCGAGATCGTCTCCAAGGGAACCCTCGGCTTCCGGGACCCCGAGAACACTCTGCCCATCACGGAGGACACGATCTTCCAGCTGGCTTCGGTCAGCAAGACGTTCACGTCGGCGGCCGTCATGCTGACCGTCCGGCAGGGGCTGCTGTCCCTGGACGATGAAATTACAAAATACTTCCCGGAGATCCCCTATCCCGGCGTGACAGTCCGGCATCTGCTGTCCCACACCGGCGGCATCCCCGATTACTTTGACGACGCGGACTGGTTCATCAGGATCTGGCAGGAAGAAAAGCGGGTCCCCGGCAACGATGAGATCCTGCGCTTCCTCCGGGAAACCAAGGCGAAGCCCTATTTCGCCCCCGGGGAGGGCCTGCACTACTCCAACACCGGCTTCAACCTGCTTGCCCTGCTGGTGGAGCGGC
>JAFYAB010000046.1 GCA_017540945.1 Oscillospiraceae bacterium
AGGCGGCAGTCCGGCGGGACTTCACCGATCCGGTGAGCGGTTCGCAGTACGGACACATATCGGTGATGCTGACGGACGTGAAAACCGGGGAGCCAGGCTGCTTGGAATTTGCGGTCCGCTATCGGGATCAGAACGAGGACGGGAAGCATATCGTGAAGTCCATCCACCTGGGCTCCCTTTACCCAGATCCGCCTGCGGTCTATGTCAATGACCCGGAGCGGGAACAGGCCATGCTGGCGCTGCGGATCGGCGGCCTGTACCTGGGAATGCCGGAGGCGGAGCTGCTGGCCCTCTGCGGCGAGCCGGACGCCAAAAGCAACGTAGGCCCGGTCACCTATGACGACGGCAATGCCCGCATCACCTGGGCCTACTACCGTACAGAGGACACCGGCCTTAGCCTGGAGCTGATCGACGCAGGCGACGGCTATGTGGTAAATGAGATCAGGACGACAGCTGCGCTGGAGGGCGGCCTGCCCTTCGGCATGGAGTTCGGCCAGTCCCTCGCCGAAGCCGAGGCGGCTCTGGCCCAGTGCCCGGTTCTGTATGACGCCAGGCAGAACTCTTATGATGAAAAGACGGACGAGGGCCTGATTGTGATCTACGCCGCGCCGGGGAACCCGGGATACTATGACCGGCTCTCGCTGGTGATCGTGTATCGGCATGATGTGATCTGGTCTATCAAACTGGGGCCGCTCTATGCAGATTGCGAACTCCCGGACGAGAACCTCAAGGATCAGGAGGAGATCAACCGCCGCTTTGACAGCGGGGAGATCAGCGTCTGGCTGCCCGAGGGAAGCGGGTGGCAGGGCTCGGACTACCGGGAGGAGGAGGCAAAGCTCCTCTCCGCCCAGTTCTCGGTCTCCCTGCCGGAGCCCTGGGAGTACGACGGCTCCGCGCCGGTTGCTGTGTTGGACTTCCACAACGGCTATGCGGCGGCCCTCTTCGACGAACAGGAGCACGGGGCTGTCTATCGCGTCACGGACCGGGACGCTTTTGAAAAAGGCCTTGCACAAGGGGATCCGCTCCGGGGTCTGGAGCTGTGGGAGTACGGGCGATTTGCGCCGAATACAATGCTGTATGTCAGCGATCCGGAGTTGGTCAGCGCCGACTGGGATTTCAATTACAACGTGGACGCGCCGATGGACAAGCTGCTGTCAGCCCTGGAAAAGAAGGACGCGATCCTGTTCCGGGCGTCCGACGACCGGACCGTTCTCTTCCGGGAGAAGAAGCATTATGTGCTGGCCTATGCCTATGGTGAGAACGAGAGAATCACGGGCTATGCCAGATTCTTTGAGGACCATTCCATGGATATCGTGGCCGGATACAAGGTCCCGCTGATCGAGCTGGACGAGCCCGCAAGGCTGCTGGGCATGAAGCTCGATGCCGTGAAGGCCGCCTGGGGCGAACCCTGCTTTGAAACTGTGGTGAACGGAAGGAGCTGTCCCGGCTATCTCACGCTTTCCGGTTACGTCGTCGTACTCCATCCGGGCAACGATTCTACGGTGACTGAAATTGAGCTCTACGACCACGACCCGACACCTGTAACGATCCGATAAGCACATAACGCGGCGGCGCGATCTGCGCCGCCGCACATTCCAATTCCATGCGAATTCGCAGACAAGGAGATGAACTCCATGAAACGATTGCTGGGGCTGCTGCCGATGTTTCTGTTCCTGTGCGGCTGCAGCGTATTCGCGGCGAATTCGCCGCACCCGGAGCCTGCCCGGCCTGCGGTGCTTGAAATGTCGCCGCCGGTGGTCATACTGCCTCCAATCTCGGATGAAACTGTCCCATCTGCCATTGCAGAAGATACGACGGAAGAAACAACGCCTGTAACAAGCGAACAGACAGAGCCGGGCGCGGAGCCGTATATTGAACAGACGGAGCCGCCGACGCCTGCGATCCCCTATCAGATCGGCGACACGACTCCGACCTGGCGGCCGGAGCTGGAAAAGAACTATCCCCAGGACAGCGACTGCGACGCGGAGCAGCTGCTGGAGAAATGGATGACCGTGGAGGGCCTGACGATGGCCGACCTGGACGCCCGGGATTGCCGCCAGCTGATCCTGGTGTCAGCCCAGCCCTCGGACGGCGTCACAACGCTGACGGTCTGCTATGAACGGAGCGCGGACGGGGCCTTTCACCCGGTCGCCGGGCTGGACCGGCTGCAGGGCTTCGTTGGGAAAAACGGGATCATGCATGACCGGCGGCGGGACAGCAACAGCTCCCCCGCGGGACTCTGGGCCATCGGGACGGCCTTCGGGAACGAGGCGCCGCCCGAAAATCTGAAGCTTCCCTGGCGGCAGGTGACCCCCAACTCCGACTGGGTCTGCGACGAGAACTCCCCCTACTTCAATACCTGGCAGGAGCGGGACGATCCGGAGCTGCTCCCCTGGAGCGACGACGTGGAGCACCTGGAGGACTACCCGACCCAGTACGCCTGGGCCTGCGTGATCGAGTTCAATCGCCCGCCCGACGTGGTTCCGGACCGGGGCTGCGCCATCTTCCTGCACTGCGCCAAAACCGGCACCGGCGGCTGCGTCGGCCTGCGCCGGGAGGATATGTATTCCGTGCTGCAATGGCTGGACCCGGACAAGAAGCCCTATATCCTCATCACCAGCGCGGAACGTCCCTGAAGGAGCGGCTTGCCGACCGTTTCCTTCATACGGCCCCGCCCTGCTGCAGAGCAGCAGCAATCGCCGGCGCCATCCGGTTTCCCGGTCGAGCGGTCATTCCCCGAAAAAAACAGTGCAGCCCCCAAAAGGGGGCTGCACCATTTCCATAAAATGGACTTTTTGTGCCGCTGCTATTCGCAGCGCGCCTGATTGCTTTGAAAATCAGTCCTCGTTGATGCCGATAACAACGCCGGAGCCGACGGTACGACCGCCCTCGCGGATAGCGAAGCGGAGGTTCTTCTCGATGGCGATGGGGGTGATCAGCTCAACGTCCATGTCGACGTTGTCGCCGGGCATGCACATCTCAACGCCCTCGGGCAGAGTGATGATGCCGGTCACGTCGGTGGTACGGAAATAGAACTGGGGTCTGTAGTTGTTGAAGAACGGGGTGTGACGGCCGCCTTCTTCCTTGGTCAGGACGTAAACCTGGCCCTTGAACTTGGTGTGGGGATGGATGGAGCCGGGCTTAGCCAGAACCTGGCCGCGCTCGATGGACTTCTTGTCAACGCCGCGGAGCAGAGCGCCGATGTTGTCGCCGGCCTCAGCGAAGTCAAGCAGCTTGTGGAACATCTCAATGTCGGTGACAACGGTGTTCTTCTTCTCGTCGGACAGGCCAACGATCTCGACGGGCTCCATCTTCTTGATGGTACCACGCTCGACACGGCCGGTGGCCACGGTGCCGCGGCCGGAGATGGTGAAGACGTCCTCAACGGGCATCAGGAAGGGCAGATCAGCCTTGCGGTCGGGAGTGGGGATCCACTCGTCAACAGCGTCCATGAGCTCCTTGATGCAGGCGTACTCGGGGGCGTTGGGATCCTTGGACTCGCTGACCAGAGCGTTCAGAGCGGAGCCGCGGATGATGGGGGTG
>JAFYAB010000047.1 GCA_017540945.1 Oscillospiraceae bacterium
AGAAGTACGGTCTGAAGGCCGCCCGCCGCGCGCCTCAGTTCAGCAAGCGCTGATATATCCAAAAATCCCCGATTTTTCAAGGAAAATCGGGGATTTCGTTTGCCATATTTTACCACAATCAGCCACAACAAATCTGTTTGAATTGAGGTTAATTTGGGGTTAAAAACAGTTTTTGAGGTTAATTTTGAGGTTATAATATGGCATAAAAATAGCGCCCCTCCCCTGTTTTATCCAGGAGAGGGGCGCTGTTCTTTTCATAGGCCGGCTCTATCGAAAAACGATATTCTATAACGATTCGACCAAAACCGATAGAATATGTGCTACAATCTATCTGCAAAGGAGCGTGGCTATGATTAGAATTACATTGTCCACGAAGCTGGGCGAGCTTCGGTGGACGCAAGCCGATCTTGCCCGGGCGACGGGGATCAGGGCGAACACGATCAGCGACTACTACAACGAGATCGCGGACCGGATCAAACTGGAACACCTGGACCTGATATGCGAAGCTCTGGAATGCGAGCTGGACGAAATCATCATCCGCATTCCGAACGGCCAGCCCTCGGTGCGAACGAGGACCGGCAAGAAGCTCCGCGTCACGCTCAGCCCAGACGGACATAAATAGCTCTGCTCACGAGCAGGCCCCGGGTGCGAACCGGGGCCTTTCTCATTGCATGCCGGCCAGCCTTCTGGCGGCTTCCTCATTGATACGACCTTTGTTGTATCCTTCCTCCATGCATCTGAGCTCCTTGATGCGAGCCCATTCGACGGCATATAGGCGCCGCCGCTCCGTAGAGCTGAGACGGTTTTTCCCCTTTCTTCCGGCAAGCACAACCTCCAGGACATCGAAGGAGAAATGGTCGTTGCCGTCAAAATCTTTCTGCATCTCAGGGATAGGATGTTTACCGTGCATCAGAAGAAGCTCATGACGCCGGGTCGGCCCTGGGCTCCTCCAATTCAGCCGTACCTACGCACAATCCGGCAGGGCTATGAGGACTTCGACATCACCAGCGACCGCAATCTGATCTATGCCGCCGGGCATCCGGTAAAGGGGGTGAGTAAATATGAAGCGTCCAGCGATCCGATTTTCCAGCAGAGGCCCGTCCGGTAATATCTATTGGCTCATCGGCCAGGTTCGGAATGAAATGCAGAGACAACGGAGGATCGCAGAGTATAACGACATGTGGGAGCGCATCCAGAAGACCGACTACCGGGGTGCTCTGGCAATCCTCCGGGAAGCCGTGGACCTGGTAGACGAGGATGGGGTCTACTGATCCAGCGGAAAGGCTCTTGCAAGACGCGAGGCGGCCCCGTGGCGAAAGTGCCGGGGATTGACCGGCGAGAACACGTTCCGGGGCGGCAAGCCCGCAAAAACGAAAAGAGCGCCCAGCAGAGGGATAATCCTCCGCTGGGCGTTTTTTTGTATGCGTTATGATAAATCGGCCTGCGCTACTTCTTCAGCAGATCGTAGAGCCGCTTCAGAAACACGACCATTTCCCCCCGGGTGCAAGGCTTGTCGGGGGCAAAGGTTGTCGGGGTGGTTCCGGCGGTGATCCCGTTCTCATGGGCCCACTGGACCGCCTTCGTGTAGAACTTCCCGTCCGGGACATCCTCGAAGGGAGTGGTCGGAGCGGGATCTTCCTGCGCGGGGGCGGTCTGCGCAGCGATCTCAGCGGCCACGTCATTGCGGACGTCGTTCATGGTCTTGCCGTACTTCCTGAACCAGACCAGGACGTCGCCGTGATTGCCGCCGACGCCGAGCTGGTAGCTGTCCTGGTGGCACAGGATCGTCGGGACGGTGACGGGGATCTGCTTCTTCGGGTCTTTGTACTGCACGGTGCCGTGGGGGTCGATGCCGTACTTCATGCAGAGGTACGCGGTGAGCTCGACGGCCTCCTTGTACACCTTGTCGAAATACGACTTGGAGTTGTAGCCGTCATCGCAGATTTCGAACTGGATCCAGTGCGGACCGTTGTTCGCGTACGGGCTGCCGTTGCAGCTCCCCTTGGGTCCAGAGCCACAGCCCCAGGGTCGGTAGTTCCAGGGAAGGACCTGGGCGGTGGCAATGCTGCCGTCGGCCAGCTTGCCGATGAAGGCGTTGACGCCAGCCTGAAGTCTGATGTGGTTCCAGTCGTTGGAATACTGGTTTTTGCCGATTTTCGCCAGGAGCTCAGCCCGATCCTGGGCGTTATCGTCCGGCTGGACATAGCGCTTGATGGTGGGATTGCCGGCCCCGGTGTCGTGCCACAGGATGCCGACGGGAGTCCCCTTCGTGGTGTCCTTGTAGCACGTACTCTGAGTCATAAGGCATTTGAAGAGGTTCATGCCATTACACCCCTTCCTGCTCGTCCTCAGAATTTCCGGGAGCGGGCTTGTTCGCCGCGTCGACCAGGCCTTCGCCCAGGATGTAGCCGATCACGGCCGCAGCCTGCATGATCAGACCGGACACGGTTTCGGCCACGCTGCCCTTGCCGGCGGCGGTCAGCACGCCGGAGACGAACAGGGCAACAGCCAGCCAGAGCTTCCGGCTGGTCAGCTTGCGGATGAAGTCTTGCTTGTTCATGATAGCTCCTCCTTACGGTTTGGTGTTCAGACGATCTTCCAGCGTGTCGATGCGCTTGTGGGCCTGCTTTGCGGACTCCTGCACAGCAGTGAGATCCTTCAGGAAGCCCATGATCGTCTCGTCGGATTTCTCCTGCTTGCGCTTGACGTCATCGACGCCGCTCTTGATGTAGCCGAGCTCCGACATGATGGATCCGGTCGTTTTGCCTTCTTCGGTGTCATCGTTCTTCTTGTTTCGGGAGAAGGCAGCATACCCGAAAGCAATGGCCGCGAGGCCCGCGATAATTGACACAACCCAGCCGATGTCCATAGGCTTATCCTCCTTTGCATAAGAAAACCCACGGGGCTGATTCAGCTCCGTGGGTGCTGGCCGTCTCGCGGCCTATGAGAGATTGTCGGGCGCTTCATCGGCGCCGAGGATGGCGGCGTATTTCGCGTGGGCGTCGAGGATCTTCTGGTCGATGTCCTCGCAGTATACGCCGGCCTCTGCCAGGGTCAGGGAGAGCAGACAGATGATGCTTGACTGCTCCTCGACCAACTGGCAGAGGGCTTCGATCAGTTTCAGATTGGACATGGCAATCACTCCTTGGGGAGAGTATACCACATCCGGGGCGAATGCGGGGCGAAGTGATAGAGAATAACGCTTGCCGTTATTCCGTGACCTCCGTCCAGACGTAGACGCCAGGGGCTCCGGGCTCCCAGACGTTGCCGTCGATGGTGGACACCCAGATCTTGCCGTTGTGCCGGACCTTGTCACCCTTGGAATAGGGGTTTGTGCTGTCGGGCTGCTCCCAATCCGGGATCACATCCGGATCGGGGATCAGGACCTTCGCCCAGAGGGACGGTGCGACGCCAGGCTCCCAGCCGGCCTGGGACGTGTGCGCCTGCAAGCAGGCATAAAGAATCCCGCCGTGTCTGACCTTGTAGCCCACATCGTAGGCCGTGTCGGTCTTCCACGTCGGGAACAGTTCGACGCCTTCCAGGGCGTCGGCGGGTTGGAGGCTCTGCGCCGCCAGCTCAAGCAGCGTGCGGAGCTTCCTTGCGAGTTCGAGTAATGTCACTTATTCCACCCCCAGCATTATTTTTGCGGCGGCCAGCTCCTCGGTCAATGCCTGGACTGCCGCCGTAAGCTCGGCGTTGCTCATGGAGCCGTCACCGGGATCGACCGGCTCAGGCTCGGGGTCGGGCACATCCGGGTCGGGAGGATGATCCGGGAAAAGCGGCGCGAGCTCGTCATACTCGGCCTCGGTGATGATGGTCGCCACCAGCTCAATGTTGGGATCGTCGATGACCTGACGGCCCGCGAGCTGGTAGATCACGCTGCCGGTGGAGTCCTGGACGCCCTGCGCCTGGCTCTCCCGGTCGCACAGCTCAACGGTGCCGTTGCGGAGCTGACGGACCCAGCCGGGAGGATCGAGGATTTCCACGCCGACAAGCTCTTCCTGCCGGTCATGCACTTTGATGAATGTTGCCATAATCGTCTCCCTCCTCGAAGACAAAAAGTCTGTCGTACAGCTTGCCCATGTTCTGGACTGTGTGCCAGGCATTGAACCGGAGGGCGTAGGACTTCCAGCTCTGCCAGGCGTTGTAGATGTCCTCTCGGGTCACCTTGCCCCGGTCGAGCATCTTGCGCAGTTTCTTCAATTTCCGGCGCTCCCGTGTGACGCTGCGCTTGTAGATTTTCTTGACGATCTTCCCGGACGGCGTAACGAACACACGCATTTTCAGCCAGGGGAAGCCGTGGCTGAGCTTGACGATCTGCGTCTTCTTCTCGCTGAGAACGATCCCCAGCTTGTCACAGAGCGCCCGGATTTTCACGAGGCATTCCTGCAGGTACGCCTTGGAATGGTGGATCAGATAGCCGTCATCCATGTACCGGGCATAGCCCTTGATCCCCAGCACTTCCTTGATGTAGTGGTCGAGCCGGTTGCCGGAGACCAGGGCGAGGACCTGGCTGATTTGCGAGCCGAGGCCCAGGCCCCGATTTCCGAACATGTCCACAAAATGGGACGTGATCTTGACGATCCTGGGATCGGTAAACTGCCGGCGCAGCTCTGCCTTGATCAGAGCGTGGTCCACGTTGTCGAAGAAGCGCTTGAAATCGAAGAGGAGGATGTACCCCTCCCGGCCATGCTCCCGGATATGCCGGCGAAGGTGCTGCGTCAGCCGATTGACGGCGAAGTCGTACCCCTTCTTCGGCAGGCTGGCGCCGTTGTCATGGATGAAGGTGCGGCAGAGGATCGGGTTGAGCGCCTGGTCGCAGAGCGTCCGCTGCACCACCCGCTCCCCGATGGTGGTGGATCTGATGTGCCGGGCCTTGCCCCGCTCAAACAGATCGAATTCAAAGAAGCCTGGGCTTTTGTACGTTCCCCTGCGGAGCTTGTCATAGATGTCGTAGACTCCCAGAGGCGCGGTGATGATGAACTTCTGGACGCTGGCCTTCCAGGCGACACCCTTCCGGCAGTAGCGGTATGACCGGTACAGATTGGCATAGGAAAAGACGGACGCGAATGAATCATGCTCACTCAGCCGCGCCCGCTTTTCCCGCCGTTTCTGTTGGCGGCGCTGGTACCGCACCGCCCTCCGTTCTTCGCTCGTCATAGCAGCTCCTTCGTGTCCCGTGTGCCTGGTCGGAAGGTTGCAATAGGCACGTAACGTCAACGGGCATGAAACAGGGCATCACCTTCAAGCCCTGCCATGCAAGCAGCGTCCGCCCGGACGTATCGGAACGATATTTACCTTTCGGACGGTCCTGCGCTCCTTCTCTCCACTTGGGTCTGATTTCGTCCTTTCGGATTACTTTGTCTGCTCAAAGAGGAGCCCCAGGCGATGCCATTCGAGTTGGAGGCGTTATTCGAGTTGGCGGCGCCGTTGGTGTTCACATTGCAGAAGTTCGTGCTGTTGGCAGCGCTCGGAGAACGCAGCCACCAGTTCACAGCGGAACACAACGATGCAAAGGTGTAGCTCAGAACCGTTGCTTTCAGGGCAGATTTTTGAACCTTGCCCGATCGCTTTTCATGACGCCCTTCAAAAGACCGATTTCCCAGTGCGCGAGCCGCATCCAGTTTTCCATGACCTTGATGTCGATAAGCTGGATGTTTTGCGCTCTCATGATTGCCTCCACACGATTGCAAAAGGAGCGGGTCTTTGTCAGAGCCAGGAGGAAAAAGTCTCGGCGCATCTGCGCCTCATGCTGGGTGGTGACCGGGAACGAATTTCCTTCCACGGCATTGTCCAGGATTTCCCCGGCTTTCGCAAGGAGCACCTGGGCGACGGAAAACGTGTGCCGCTTCGGGAATTTGTGGTAATGCTCCAGCACTGAAGTGTACAACTCCATGGCAGTGATGACGAATTGCGGCTCCGCAGGCTCCCGGTCTGATCGAAGCACAGACATAGGCATCCCTCCCTTGCCCGGATTATATCATGCGGCATCGAGCCCGTGGCGAATTTGATATGAAATATCGAAAATCGCTAAAAACCGGATTTTGCAAAAAATCGCGCGGCGCTTACGCGCCGATCATATTTTTTTCGCGGGCCGAAGGCCTCCTCTCCCGCCCCACAAGGGGGCGGGGATTGAGGACTTGTGGATTAGCCGATGCAGAAGCCCCAGGCGAAGCCAAACGAGTAGGAGGCGCTATTCGAGTTGGCGGCGCCGCTGGTGGCCACATTGCAGAAGTTCGTGCTGTTGGCAGCGCTCGGAGAACGCAGCCACCAGTACACAGCGGAACCAGTGCCGTTGTAGGTCTTCTTGATACGGTTGTTGTTGCTGTTGTAGGGGGAGAAGTTGAGGCGTTCAGCTCCGGCCGCAACCTCGTTCTTGTACGGAACGGCGCCGGTTTCAAAACCAACCTCGGCCTGGGACAGGAGGAACACCTTGCAGTCGCAGCTGACGATCTCGTCAGAGGTGCCGCCCTTGGAGGACAGAACCTCCACCTCGGTCATGGCAGATTTCCAATGATCCGGCAGGGCGTTGTACATGGTGCCGTTCAGCCAGGTCTTGATGGCCGTGCTGGGCCAGCCGCCCGCGTTGGTGTTGGAGCCGTTCACGGAGCGGTTCGCGTTCATGACGCCGACCATGTGGAAGACCACGGCGGCAAAGTCGCCGCTGCCGTCCGACTTCTTGAAGTGATTGAAGCCGATAACCTTGAGGATGATCTTGCTGTCGGCAAAGGTGGTGGTATCTGACGTGTCGATCAGAATCTTGTCACCGACGCTCATGAAGTCCTGCGGGTGTCCGGAATGGCAGGCGCCGACAAACTGGCCGAAGCTGTACCCGTTGGTTTCTCCCTCGGCCAGGACGTCGGAGTACAGATAGGTGAAGGACGCGGGCACGCTGTCCGGTACCGTGATCGCCTGGTACACGGCGTTGATGTCCATGTTGGACGTGACGGAGCTGGAATCCTGGTCCCACCCGAAGAAGATGTTGTTCGCCTTCGTCGGCAGCTCCCCGGTGTACTTGGCCGCGGTGTAGACTTCGATGGACTTCTCCTGCATCAGCGTCGTGCCGCTCCACCAGCGGACGGTGTACTCCCGCACGCTGTCTGTGAATGTGGCCGTGACCACCAGATCGTCGGTGACGTAGGAGAACGCCTTATCCCAGGCGGCGAAGGTGTACGTGGTGTCCACCGTGGCCGGCTTGACAGGCGTGGAGATCCGCCCGGCGGTGATCGGGTTGACCGCCGCGCCGTAGGCCGTGACGGTCTGCGTGTCGAGGACGGTACCGTCGTAGTTCTTGAAGGTGACGGTGTAGCTCGGCAGCAGCTCGTCGTAGGTGATCGTCAGATTGGGGAACGACTCGTGGAGGCTGTCATACTCCGCGCTGGAGATAGCCGTCACATGGGCGGTACCGGTGAGGACGAAGTGCTCCGTGTTCCCGCCCTGATCGTCCAGGCCGGCAAGCGCCGCGAGCTGGAAGAGGAGCGCCGTGTTCGGGAGGTTCCAGTTGACCCCGATCAGACGGCCTCTTGCAAGGCTCTCCGCTTCGCCGCACAGCACTTTCGTGTCGATGGCCGGGCTGTTCTCTACCCACAGCGTCGTAAGGTTGACGCCACTCATGGAGAACGTGGAGAGCTCCTGCAGATTCCGGGCGACCAGCGTTGCGGGGCTCCCGAGATAGGCGGTTTCGACGGGAGCGCCGGGGGCGAAGGTGACGCCGGTGATGCCGGAGTTCGTCAGATAGACCTCCTTCAGATACGCCTGCCCGGACAGGTCCAGAGGCTTGGCCAGGTTGGGCGTGCCGCGGAGGTCGATCTTCTCCAGCAGGGAGCTGGCGCCGATGGAGACGCCGCCGGTCTCGGCCGTGATGCCGGTGTTCTCGTAGCCCTCCTCGGAAGAGCCGAGGATCAGCTGCTTCAACCGGCTCGCGGAGCTGATGTCGGCAAACTTCGTGTAGACCGCAGCGAGGGAGCCGATGGACGTGATCTTCGACGCGGAGTAGATGTAGGTCTCCAGGTCGTTCAGCGAGGCGCCGGCGGGCATTTCGATGTCGTAGCTCTGTCCGGCCTTGGCCCGGATCACGACTTCGCCCGCGTTGCCGTACTGCACCCGGAGGTAGATGTCCTGGTACGGCACGACGTCCACAATGTCGCCGGAGGGCTCAACGCCCGCCCAGGTCTCGGGAGCGTTCAGACGCATAGAGATCCGGTCAGCAGTCGCCACGGAGCCGCGGTGCTTTGAGGAACAGTACGGGCCCTGGTTCCGCTCGAATTCGATGTTCTGATACTCCTTTGTGCCCAGCATCTGAGCCATGAACCGCTCCTCGCCGGAGCTCTTGTAGGCGCTGAAATACTTGCCGAACATGTCCTCGGCCATGAGGGCTTCGGGCCGTGCGGACTGGTGCGCCTTGTACTTGGCCAGGATGCGATCGACGTTCCAGGCGCCGGCAGCTTCACGGCTGCGGAACATGGCGTCGATCTCAGCGGAGAACAGATCCCGGAGGTTGACCCACAGTACACTGTCCGCAGCGTTGAAAACCTTGGACGCGCCCACGGAGTCGGTGTCCTCCATGCCGTAGGTGAAGGTCAGACCGCCGCTGTTGTCGGTGCCCTGGGCGGTATCGTCATCGTAGTTCTTGTTGATGTTCCACCGCCAGACGCCGGCAGGGCTCGGCTCATAGGAGAAGAAGGTGTTCTTTGCCCGGTTGTCCACCATCAGGTGGCGCTCGGTGAACACGTAGTGATAGAGCAACGAATCCACATTGAAGTGATCCGCGAGCTCGGCCTTGAACTTCGCCCGCCGGTAGGAGGCGCTGTCCGTGGTGTAGGTCACGCCGTCATAGGTGACGGAGGAAGGAAGCGCGTCGCCCGTGGCCGCGTCCGCGTCGGTGGAGACCACCCAGGACAGGAGCGTCTGCCAGGCGGCTTTGTCCGCGGCCGTGGGGCTCTTCGGGTACCTGAACTCGAAGTTCGATCCGCTCTTGCCGTCCCAGGTCTCGCCGGAGAGATCGGCGCTCTTGAAGCGGCACTGCGGATTGTTGTTGTTCCCGACTTCCACGCAGAGGACGCCGGGATAGTCGGAGGTCTGGCCGAACACGGCGTAATTCTTCTTGGAGTTGTTCAGGTCGCCCGCGGCATACAGGATCGTGTCGCCGGCGGCCACGGTGCGAGCGCCGACGGTGATGGCCGCGTTGGTGGTGTTGGTGAAGAACACGCAGGCGGGGACGCCCTGGATCGTGTCGCGGACGGCGGGGTTGTCATCCCGCATCTTGGAGATGGCGGGCTGGTAGGTGTTGTAGTCATCGGCCAGGAGGACGTTGTTGGCGTTCTCCGAGCTGGCGACGTTGGCCTTGAAGTTGAGGTAGTTCACTGGGATCGCGCCCTCGGTCATGGCGTAGCCGGTGATGGCCTCGCCGGAACCGTCCACCCAGGAGGAGGCGTTCTTGAAGTCCAGATCCAGGTTCAGCGCGGCCAGGATGTACTCCAGGGAACTGGTGCCCTGGGCCTTCATGGTCACGCCTTCCGCAACGAAGGTGAATTCTTCGCCGCCCTGGGTGAAGATCATTTCGACCTTGCAGGTGACGTCATCGTCCTTGGAGACGGTCATCTTCTCGGCCCAGATGTGCAGGATGCGGAGCGACGGAGCGGCTGCGGCCAGCTTCGTGATGCTGATGGAGCCATCGCCGGCAAAGATGTCGTTGCGCTCATAGCGGGCGACCATCTCAGAGGCGTCGGTGCAGTCGGCAATGTAGTTGTCCAGGATCTCTTGCCGGGTCAGAGAGTTGCTGTACATCTTGAGCCGGTAGATCCAGACGTCGGCGTTGTCGCTGCCGATCTTCACCAGCTCCGGAGAGGTCTGCACCCAGTTGTCGGAGCCGGAGTACGCGAAGGCCCTGGCGGGGACGCCCTTGAACCAGACCACCGCAAACTTGTCCTCGCTGCTGGAATCAATGTTCAGATCCATCTCGATCTGCTCGTCCTTGCAGTAGCGGACGGTGCGGCTCTGGAGCTCGGAGGAATAGACGGCGCTCACAGGCGTCATCTTCAATCCGATGCCGTTTGCCTTGCAGGTCAGGATCTCCGCATCATCGGAGCCGACGTTGGTGGCCTTGAAGATCATTTTGATCGCCTTGCCGGAAACCGCAGCGTCATCGTTGAAGAAGGAGCGGTCAAACTGGACGTAGGTACCGCGCCGGACAACGAAGGCGGTGACGCCGCTCGCGTCCTGCTGGAAGCCGCCGTTGGTCCAGTCGAAGTTGGAGCTGAACGTGAAGGGGTGATTGGTTCCGTTGCCGTCCTTATAGCCGAAGCTCGTGCGGCTGCTCTCGGCGTTGGTGTGGCCGGCAGGGTCAACGTCCATCACAAGGCCGTTGGTGACGGGCTGAATGTCGTACTGGCTGGCCGTGACCGTCATGGAGATCGTGGCGGCGACTTCGCCGCAGGTGATGCTCAGAGCAACGGTCCCGGAGCTCATGGCACGGTAGGCGTAGACCTGTTCGGCCCGGTCAACGGTGACGCTGGCCAGGACTGTCGAGCCCTGCTTGATGGTGGCGTCTGCGGTCTCTGCGCTCGGATCGTAGATCATGTAGCGGATGGAATGGACCGAATACTGCGCAACGGTCGGAGCGGGATCATAGACCGCAACAATCGGGTTGTCGTTCCCGGATGCGGTCCAGATGCCGACGTGCCGCAGCGGGGGCGTGGTGATGGTCTCGCCGTCCACCGTCGCCTCGATCCATGCAAGGATCGTGTGCGCACCGTGCGCCTGGGCGCTGACCGTGTAGGACACCGTGCGGCCGGAGGTCGTGATCTCCTGCGTGAAGACGGTGGTGCCGTCCACGCTGATCTTCAAGGTCTTCGTCCCGGAGCCGGTGGGAACAAGCCGGATCGGGAGCGAGTCGCTGCCGTGGATCTCCATGTCCTCCAGGTTCCAGGTGACGCCGAAGGAGCTGACGTTGACCGTCCAGGCCACCGTCTTGGAATTGCCGTAGCTGTCCTCGATGGTGAGCTTGACCGTGTTCGTAACGCCGACGGCAAGATGCTTGAAGATGTCGAAGCTGTTGTTGCCCTGCTGCACGGTGCGGCGGGCGACAACGGTGTTGCCGACCTTCCAGGTCTCGGAGCCTGCGCCGGTGGCGCTCTCGTCCTCGGTGTCGATGGAGGACCAGGAGTATTCCATCACGCAGGTACCGGCAGTGTCCAGGATGGACACCGTGGCCGGGGTCGTGCGGGTGATCCGCATGGTGGAGCCGTAATCGGAGCCACCGCCGCCGGAGGGCAGCACAACGCCGTCGCCGATGGTCTCCTCGGCCTCGGTGTCGTAGAGGTAGAGGCGATCATCCACGACGGCAAGGTCGAGCTTGGAGAGATCCACGTCCGGCGTCATGGTTTCCAGATGCCGGAGGAAATCTCCGACACTCTCGTACAATTCGCCCTGGGAGTCTCTGCGGGCGTCGATCAGCTCGGCAAAGAAGGCTGCGAGCGGGATGCGGTAGAAGCCGGTGCCCTTCTTGACGTAAACATCGTTTACGCCGGTGAGCTCTGCGAGCTGGGCAATTTCAGTTACTTTCGTTCCGGATGCCATACTGTCGCCTCCTTAGTAGAACGCCACGTAGTGGTAGGTCTTGTACGGGGCATCGAGCTGATTTGCCGGGTGGCTTTCGGAGCTGTTGAGGTACCACGATACGCCGTTGCCTCCGCCCCCGCCGACGATCAGGTCACTGGTCACACCGTTGTAGACGGAGAAGCCCCTGTTGGCGCTCGGGAACAACACGCCCCAGCGGTTATAGACGCCGGACTCCATGATGAACACAATGGCGGGAGGGCCTTTGAGTGTGATGCTGTTCTGTTGGGAAGCCCCGCTCCGGTTTTGCCCGACATAGGAGCCGGTTTCCGTGCCGGCAAGGCCCCAGTAGGGTGCGCCGTATGTGTCCTGCATGAGCACCATCTTGGCCTTGGACGGGAATGCGAGCTGCGAAAAGACCGCAGCGGCAGACGGGTAGAAAAGACGGTTGACTTCCCAGTCGCCCTTTCCCGTGCCGCCGCGCCTTACGCTGAGTACACCGGAGGTCACGTCAGCCGCAGAATGGGTGTGGGACGTGGGTGCGGCGCCGACCTGGGACGCTGTGACGCTGTGCGGGTTGGCCTTGTTGGCCAGATGCGAGATCATGGACGACACGGCGCGGGCGATCTTGCCCAGGGAGATGGAGAGACGTTCCCCGGAGATCAGATTGGCGTTGGAGGCCGGAGCGGTGAAGGTTGGCGTCTGATCGTCGGTCGCCACATTCGGCACGTTGCTGAGGCCGACCTGGGCCTTGGTCACCGCATGCGGGTTCTCATGGTTCGCCACATGGGCGTCAAATGCTGCCTTGGTTGCATAGACCAGGCTCTCGTTGATGATAGCCGACACGTTCTCCGCATTGCCGACGAAGACGTCAATGGTGATGTCTTCCTCCAGGATGTTGTCGCCGGAGGCGGCAATGTAGTCCGCAGTAGCCTCCGGCTCGGTGCCGTAGGCGTAGAGGATTTCTTCTGCGGAGTCATCCTGGTCCTGCGCGAAAACGCCGATCTCCGTCAAACGGAAACCGGCGTCAATGGTGGAATTGTTCAGCGTCACCGAAATGGTGGCTCTCTGGTTCGCAACGGTGCATTCGGTGATGTTCAGCGTCACGAGGGGGTTGGACAGATCTGTCGCCGCCCCTGCTGCCTGCGCCGCACCGTTGCCGATCTTGACGCATGAAAGCGTGAGCTCGTCGCCGGTCATGGCCCGGAGCAGGGCGTTGATGCCGGCATTCGTCAGTTGCAATGTCATGTGTTCTCCTCCTCCAGATAGATAAGACCGCCGTCGGGCATGAGCAGCGGATCGCCGTTTTCGTTCAGCAGCAGCGTGTAGCCGGACAGATCCGCGTCTTCGCAGCCGATCTCTGACGTCTTCCGGATGTGCAGGGCAAAGCCGACGTAGACCGTCTGCGTGTAGTTCAGCAGTGCCGTGATGTGATCCAGGACGGAGCTGCCGCGCTGGACCACGCGGAGCACGGAGAGGAACTGCGACAGGTTCTCCAGGATGGCTGTGTTGTCGCCGTCCTTGATGCGGAAGTGATGGGGCTGCCCGCCGTACTCAAACCATTCCTGGACTGTGCCGTGGCCGATGAAGTCCCGGATTGCGGTCTCCACCGCGGCCTTGGTGCCCAGGTGCCGGTGGATATACCAGCTCGTTTTCAGCGTGTACCGCTTTTCGTCGAGGCTGGCATCAGCTCTCCACCAGTCCACCTTGAAATCCCGGGCCAGAATGTCCAGCAGCGCTTCGTCCAGAGTGTCGATGTTGGCGTAGATGCTGGCCAGATCGACCTTGCAAACCGCCTCCTCGATCTCTGCGGCGATTGCGGATGCGAGGGCGAGTGCTACCTTGTCCTCCTGCAAGACGCGAGGAAGCGCCCGCAGGAGGTTCTCAGCGGTCAGAGCGTGGGGATCAGTCATCCTCCACACCCCCGTTCGTGACGGTCCTTGTGCCGACCACCGCCAGATCCGGGACGGTGTGATTGCTGCCGTCGCTGAGCCTGGTGAAGCTGGGTGACGTAACCACCACACGCTTCAGTACGCCGGTCCCCATGAGAATGGAGATCAGCTTCGAGGGGTTGATGTCACGCCCGAGCCTGGAAGCCTGCCAGGCAACGTACTCGTCGATCGCAGCGTTGACCGCCGCGGCCACCTCTGCCGGAGAGGTAGTTTGTTCCTCCGACGTGTAGTAGGTCACGTTGATGTTGTAGGTGGTGGGGCTCGGGTCCTTCACGCTCACGACGTCCGTCAGAGGCCGTACCGTCTTGTCGTTGCAGGCCGCAAGGATCAGATCCTTGATGGTGCTGCTGGCTGCGGAGCCGTCGTTCATCAGCGCGTAGATGTCGATGTACCCGGCCTTGTCAACAAGCCCTCGGACCTCGATGCTTTCGCTGTCGTAGAAGGAGCCACCCTCCAGGAGCGTGATCGTCACCAGCCCATCTTCAACCGACACGGTGTAGTCAATGTTCGGCGATCCGGCATTGACTTCCAGGGTGGCCATCACCAGCCCTTCACTTGCCAGGAAGGCGTGGTGGTCGTAGACGGTGAGCGTCTTTTCCAGCTCCACCCTCGGCCGCACCACCTTCACGTCCGCGATCTCAGTGGAAACCGACTTGGCGTGATAGGCATAGGCGCCGATGGGCCCTGCGGTGGAGAAGGCGTCCATAGAGGCCCGCATGAGCTCGTAGTATTCATCGTCGGTGGCAGGGTCCGCGCCGCCGTCCGTAGTGGTGAGGTTGGCGCAGGCCGTGTAGTACGGGAACACGTCGACAATGGTGTCGAGCTGCCCGGCGACATACCCGTTCCCGATCACGCCTGCGGTCTGGCATCTGAGGCCGACGCTGGCCGTGGTGGAGCCTGCCTGGATGGTGGTTTCTTCCACGGTCTCCCAGATCAGGCTCCGGCTGGCGTCCGTGACGCGGGTGCCCTCCGGGATGGTGATGTCAAAGCTCTGGGTTTCGGAAATGCTGAACTGCTCCGTGCAGATGGCCGCCTGCCCCTGGGGGCGGGTATGCGAATAGTACAGCTCCCCGAGGCCGTCCAGGTTCTCGCTGTCAGCCCGGGAAGGAAGGTTCTGATTGCCGGCATAGTTGACAGCGGCGAAGAGCTGTGACAGGGCCGACATGGCCCAGGAAATCAGCAGCCGCTCCGGGTCGCCCGGTCGCAACGCCTGACCGGAAAGCGCCTCGTAGGCAGCGACGGCCCGCGCCATGCGCTCCTCGGTGTTGTTCTCCACGAACTGATAATTGGGATTTCTACTCATCGTTGATTTCCACCTCCACAGTAGGGATCAGACCGACAGGCGCCGAAGCGTCAGAGGCGAAGGTGATGTTGACCACGGAGCAGCGAGGCTCGAACTCCTCCACCGCCTCCTTGATCTCGGCGAACATCAGCGAGCGGGCCACCGGGACCGGCTTGTCCAGGTACTCCTGTGGCAAGCCGAATTCCCGGTACATCGGGCAGGTGCCCTGCCGCGTCCGGAGGATGATCGCCACGTTCTGCAAGACGCTTCGGATCGTGTCGGTTTCGCCGAAGGTGATCTGCAGGTCCTTCACGTTTACCTTGTAGGTCATGGCCGTCACCTCCGTGTGTACTCGATCAGTTTTACGGAAACCGTGGCGCTCAGGAGGTTTCCGGCCTTGTCGAATTTTTCCAGCTTGGCCGAATGGGAGCGGATCAGCCAGCGGTACTTCCCGTAGGCTTGCTCGCCGATGACCAGAGGCACGGCGGTACCGCTGCGCTCATACTCCCAGATCTGCCGGATGGTTTTCAGCGGGTTCACGCCGAGCCAGGCTGACAGGTGGATCTCAAACTCCATCGTGTCGGCGTTGCGGCCGGTGAACTCGGTGCAGGCGTCGCCCAGGTGCCGCTTGTGCTCGGTGATGTTGACCGAGCCGGACCAGGCAGCGCTTTGAATGGTCTGGATCGTCTTTTCGGAGACCTCGAAGACGATCTTGCCGAGGCAGCCTACTTTCATGATCCACCTCCAATCACGCCGAGCACAAAGCCGTCGGCGTCCGGGATCGGGAGATACAAACAGAGCACCGTCTGATTGATGGCCGGCGTCCAGGTGCCGGAGCTGGCCGTGTGGGTGTGCTCCTCAGTGGTCCCGATGGTGATGGGGGCCTTTGCCTGGATGCAGAACAGCCAGCCGGAAGTGAGCCCGCTGTCCGGAAAGAGGACGCGGACCCTGCCCGTGCTCGTGTCCCGGTCTGTCACCGTGCCGACGCGGACCAGGCCGGCGAGGATGGTTTCAATGTCCATGGTCAGCCCTCCAATGCGGGCCGCCCCGTGATGGTGGTGGTATAGCCGGAGCTGCCGACGGAATGCTTTGTCGTTTTCACGACGTACTTTCCATCCCACAGCCCGAATCCCTCCAGCTTCACGTTGAGCCCGGCGACGATCTCAGAGTTGCCCAGCAGCGTGAAGCTCACGGACCGCTCAAACTTGTTGTGGAGCCGCAGGCGCTTCTCTGCGAGACTTTTGGCCTCGCCGTAGTTAGACACTCGCGCCGTGACTTCGAGCTGCTGGTTCTTCTTGCTGTCGGCCTTGTAGTCCTCCACGTAGGCAATCGCCTCAATGCATTTCCCGGTCGCCGGGTTCGTGTACCGCACCCGGCAGGAGGCGTACTGCGTTTCGGCCTTCCCGGTCTTGAGCGTGGGCTTGCCGACATAGGAGCCGTCGCCGTACCGGATTGTCAGAACGGTGTCCCGCTTTTCATAGGCGGCCTGGTCGAAGAGGACAATGATGTTGTTCGTGACCTTCATGCTGACCCCGGCATCGTGGCAGAGGTTCTTCAGGAAGGTGATGTCCGGCGTCTGGTACTGCTCCCGCCGGGCGTAATAGGGATTGGTCGCGGACAGGTAGAGCAGGCCCATCCCGCCCTTGTCCGCGATCTCCTTTGCAATGCCGGAAAGGTAATACGCTTCCCAGCCCTTGGTCTTTTTCTGCTGCCGGATCGTAGAGGAATAAGGGATCGACGTGCCCTTGATGGTGACCTCGGAAGGACCCACGCCGCAGTTCAAACCGTCCAGTTCGAACTCTCCGCAGGAAAGCACGTTGTCCTTCCCGTCGCCGTGCCAGTTGCGCTGGACGATGACCGCGGAGATCTTCATGCCGGAAACGCCGGAAGAAGCGGAGCTCCCGGACGATGACCCGGAAGCTCCGCTGACATACGCGATATAGCTGGCGCTGACGTAGGCGGTCTGGCCGCTGTACCGGATCTGCGCCCAGCCGTTGGAGATCGAATACACCTGGATCTTCGTGCCGCAGACCAGAGCGCCCAGCTTTCGGTAGCCGGTGCCGGGGCCTGTGCGGACGTTGAGCCCGATTGCCGGAGTGACGCGATAGGTCGAAGTGCCGCCGGAGCTCCCGGAGCCGGTGGCCGCGGTGGTGGATGCGGCCTTCTGAACGATGTCGTTCAGCCACTTTTTCAGCCATTGGGCGTCCCGATCCTGGAGCTTGATTTGCAGATCGTCGGCCTCGTCCTCCTCGTTGTCGGTGTACTCGATGCTCTTGATGTAGGGCTTGATGTCCTTGGTGATGTCCACGCCGGCGAAGTTGACCTGGATCTCTGCGCGGCGGGCAAGATTGACGTCACTCATCCGGCCACCTTCTTCCAGGGCGGGAGAACGTCGGATTCATCCTCGCCGATGTCGGGAATGTTCAGGACGATGCCCGCCGGGAAGGTGTAATAGTGGACGTGCCGGAGGTTGCTCTGCATGAGCGTCCCGGTGTGATCGGTGCTGCCCATCTCAGTGTAAGCGATACCGTCCCACATGTCGCCCTGCTTCGTGGTGTAGGTCTTCATCACATGCGCCTCCTTACCATGTCCTCAGCCTCCTCGGCCAGCATATCCCGGATCTGCCGCTTCATCTCCTCGTCGTGCTCGGCCAGCATGGCCCGGATCTCCGCGGAGTCGGAAGCTCCGGAGAGGTTGTACTGCGGGGCGAAGCTCACCTGGATAGACGCGCCGCCGGAGGGGGCTTGTGCCGCTTCCAGAGGATCGCGCCGCATGGCCTGGAGGAAGTCGCGGGTCTGGCTTGCGTCCCACACGGATTCGCCGCCGTTGAACCAGCGGACCTCCGGGCCGTTCTCACCGACCAGGTGCCAGCCGGGCGTGGCGTTGTCCGTGCCGGAGGCGTAGCCTCTCTCGTTGCCCCGGTAGCTGTAGTAGTTGCGGTAATAGCTGCGGGTCAATGCGTTCGTGGCGGCGCTGGCCACGCTCTCATAGGCCCGCTGCACGGCGGGAAGCATATCGTTGGCGCCGTCGATGAAGCTCTGGAGCGTGGAGGTCGCCGCTGCATAGGCCTCGTCGGAGTAGTCCATGGCCTCCACGTCGGCGGCCAGCTCGGATTGGATCTCGGCCATGTTCTCGGAGTAGTTTGTCACCAGGTCGCCGAGGCTCTGGGCGGCTTCGTCCTGGGCGGTCTTGTTCGCCTGCCAGGCCTCCACCATTTCCTGGATCTTCTCCGGGTGGCCGGAGTTGGCGGCCTCGGCCATGCCAGCGATCATGTTCACGCTGTCCGCGGAGCCGTCGCCGAACTCGGCAACCATCCCGGACAGACCCTCGATCTCGCCGGAGTAGCCGAGAAGCGTCTGAATGTTGGTGTTGTAATCGGACCAGTATTTCGCCTGGTTCTGAAGGCTGGTAGTGACGTCATCGACGCTCTTTGCGCTGACCTCGGCCACATCGTCCCAGAGCTTGTACTGTCCTGTGATGGAGTCGTAGGCCGCCTGGTAGGCCAGACCGTAAGCCTCGGTGAGCGTTTCGATGCGCTCCGTGTAGGAGCCCACGATGTTCGCAACGGCGTCAACGGCCGCAGCCCGTTCCTCCTCTGCTGCGGTAGCCTCAGCTACGGTCTCGCCGTAGCTGGTCATACGATCTTCGAGCTCGGCGGTCATGCGCTCGTTTTCAGCGAGTTTGTCAGCGCTCTCTTGGTATTCGGCGTTTAGCTCGTCCAAGTGCTTCTTAGCTGCGAAGTATGCCTCCGATAGTTGGTAGGCTGTCCAGTCAGTATGCTCGTCGCTGCTGGTGTCCTCGTGCGCTTCATACGCGGCTTTTGCTTCCTCGTAAATCTTCCGATACTCTTCGACGTTCTTTCTTGCTTGCTCAAGGTCAGCTTCGAGTTCTGGGTGCGCCGCAACCTTTTCGAGATAAGTTTGAAGGTCAAGCTCGTTTCGTTTTGCTGCGGCTGCTGCTTCGGCCATTTCGTGGAGCTGTTCAGCCGTCACGTTTAGCTGGCCGGTATTGACGTCGAAGGCAAGCCCGGCCTCGGGCATACGCTTATTGATCTCGTCGATGACGGCCTGGAGGATCTGCAGTTCACCGTAGGAGAGCTCCGTTTTGTTGGACAGCTCCATGAGCTTAAAGATCAGAGAGTCCATGCTCTGGGCTTCCTTGTCGATGCCAGCAGCCGCCTCGTTATAGCGAGCTGTTGAAGCGTCCTGCTCCTCCATCAACTTGTCGTGCTGCGCCTTCCATTCGCCCATGGTCTGCCGGTTTTCCTCGAAGGCGGCGGTTGCCTCGTCCAGCTTGTTCTTGAGCAGGATCGCGTTTGCAGAGGTCTCACCCTCGGCCTCGCACACCTGGTCGTATTCCTCCTGGAGCCGTTCCATTTCTTCCCGCTGCTCCTGGCTCGCGCCGGTCAGCATGTTCATGGGATCTGTGGCGTCCTCGGCAGTGGTGATTAGGACGGCGATTGCGGTATAGAGGGCGACAAAGGCCATCGTCGCAAGGACGATCGGGTTGATGGACATGACCGCATTCAGCGCGATCATGGCAACCTTCGCGGCAATGATCGCGGCAGTGAAGACGCCGATCACAGCGGCGCCGGCAGCGACAGCCTTCACCACGTTCGGGTGTTCCTTGACAAAGGTGGTCAGGCTCCCGAGGATATCAGCGCCGATCTTGTAGAGCTTCGTCAGCATCGGCGTGAACTGCCTGCCGATCTCGATTTCCAGACCTTCCAGAGCAGACTTCGCAATGGTCATCTGACCGTTGAGATTGTCCATTTTGATGTCGGCCATCTTCTGAGCGGCGCCGGCGCTGTTGTTCACAGCGTCGGTCAGCTTATTATAGTCCTCGGTGGTGGAGTTCAGGATCGCCAGCAGCCCGGCATAGCCGCGCTGGCCCGCAATGTTGATGGCGTTGTGGACCTTCTCGGCCTCGGTCATCTGGTCGAAGTAGTACCGCAGGGTATCCATCGAGGAGGAGAGATCCTGCATTGAGCCGTCCGAATTGACGAACTCCACATTCAGATCCCCGAAGGCGGCGGCGGTCAGATCCACGCCGCCCAGGATACCGTTGAAGATGTTCTTCAAGGTCGTGCCGGCCTGGCTGGCCTTAATGCCGCTGTTGGCCATGAGGCCGATTGCAACGGCAACATCCTCCACGGAGTAGCCCAGGGCGCCGGCGACGGGTGCGGCATACTTGAAGGTTTCGCCCATCATGCCGACGTTGGTGTTGGCGTTGGCTGCCGTCTGCGCCAGAATATCCGCGAAGCGCCCGGTGTCTGAGGCTTTCAGCCCGAAGGCAGTCAGCGCGTCGGTCACAATGTCGGAGACGGTACCCAGGTCCTCTCCGGAGGCCGCGGCCAGGGCAAGCACGGAATCCATACCCGCCAGCATGTCCTCGGTCTTCCAGCCGGCCATGGCCATGTACTCCATGCCCTCGCCGACCTGCTGGGCCGTGAAGGCTGTGGCTGCGCCGAGATCCTTCGCACGCTCGGCAAGCGCCAGGATTTCCTCGGCGTCGGCTCCGGAGATTGCCTCGACCGTAGACATTTGGGATTCAAAGTCCGCTGCCACGGTGACGCATTCGGAGAAAGCATTGTAGATCTCCTTCAGCATCTTCGTGATGCCGGCAGCAGCCAGCATCGTCGCAATGGCGTCAACGGATTGGGCGCCCTTGTCTCCGAATTCCTTGGCCTCGTCGCCGGCACCGTCGAAGCTGGCCTGGAGCTGCTTCAGCTCGTTCTTCAGCCGCTCGCTCTCCTTGTCCAGCTCAGTGGTATCGACACCGGCCTCCTGCAGCCGGCGCTTGTACTCGTCCAGCTTGGCGATCTGGTCATTGTAGGCCTTGGTGGTCTTGTCGATCTGCGCCTTCTTGGCCAGCAGCTTGTTCTCCAGGTCAGAGGAGTAGGTGCCGGTCTCCTGCATCTCCTTCTGGATGTTGTCATACTGCTGCTGGAGCAGCGCCAGCTTGTCCTTGGTGTTCTCCACCGCCGTCTGCTGGCGCTGATAGGCCGAAATGTCGTTGGCCGTAGCGGACAGGTTCCGGTACTCCTGGTTGAACTTCAGGAGCTCGGACTGCGCGGCCTTCAAGGTGCTGCTGTATTGGCTCCCCAGCTTGGCGTTGAGCTGGAACAGCATCTCGTATTGTCTCTGGCTTGCCATGTAGCACCTCCTGTTACTGTTTCTTGCTTTCCTCTATGAGCTCGTTGTTCGTCCCGATCCAGTCATGGATCTGGACAAACGGCACGTCCAGCCAGAACGGCAGCGGCGTGTAGGTGTTCTTCGCCAGGATCATGCAGGTCCGACGCACCCACGCGCCGCCGTCATCCCACTGGACGCCGAGACTTAGAAAAAACGCCGGGAAACGCCGGTGATCTTGTTGTAGTCCTTGACCGGCATCACGTCGAAGACGTCATGGCTGATGCCTTCGTCAGTGCAGGCCCGGGCGCACATCCGCACCAGGTAGCCGCCGTCGAAGCTCTTGAGCACGACAGGCAGCCCGGAGGCGCGGAGCTCAGCCTCCACCGCCAGGGAGTCCTTGCCGGTCAGGCTGTCGAAATCGAAGGACAGCTCCGTGATGGTCCGGCCCTCGTAATCGAAGGGCCTGGAAAACTTATGGGTGTAGACGCCGCTGTCGGTGGACTCCTCCATGATGGCGGCCTCGCTGCCGACCACATCCTCGGCGTTGATGATTTCCTTTTCCTTTGCCATGGTAGTTAGCTCCTTTCAGTCAGATAGCATGACACCCGGAGCGGAAGGCCCGCCCCGGGTGTGTCTTCGTGTTCTTGCGTGCTTACTTGCCCAGGGCCTTGCGGACCTCGGCCAGATAGTCAACGCCGTCGATGATGCAGATGAAATTGATCGGGTCAATCTCGATCCACACCTTGTTGTCCACGACGGCCTTCCAGTACCGGACGGCGTACTCGCCGGAGGGATCGGCGGTGCTGGCAGGGGCAATGTTGCCGCCGGACAGGCTCTTCGGCATCATCCGGAAGGTGTGCTTCACCGCCTGGATCTGGGTGGCGGCCTTGATGGGGCTCTCCTGCTGCTGGGCCACCCGCAGGGTGACGCTGTGCATCCGGGGAGAGCACAGGCGCAGGGCCTGATCGTTGTGCTGCCGGAAGTTCATGGTCAGGGTCATGGCGTCAACCATGCCGGCCAGAACGGCCTCGATGTTGCCGCCGATGCCGGAACCGTTGAGCTGCTGGGTCAGCCAGGTCAGGCTGGGAAGGGTGACGGAAGCGATGCCCAGGTACTCGGTCAGATCCTCGAAGACGGAGAAGTTGACGGTAGCCTGGTCGATCGCGCCCTTAGTCTGCTTTCTCATAGTCGTTACCTCCTTACGCGCTGAACGCAGCGGTCACGTAGTCCGCGTCGTATTCCATCACGAACTCGATCTCCTGCACGGCAGAAGGCGGGGTGAGGAACATGTGGAAGCGGCAGATGCCCTGCATGAGGTCGCTTAGGGCGTTCTCGTCCTCCTGGTACTCGATGCGGCCGCCCAGGAGGTAGCCGGCGCCGGACAGTCCGTTGAGCCAGGCGTTCAGATCGTCGATGATGGCGTCGATCAGACGGCGGGTCATGGGCTTGTCGAGGCGGCTCCAGCAGGTGCGGATGACGGTGTTGTTGGCCCAGCCGAACATCCGCTTGACGCTGATCTCTGCGTCCTTGGGGTCCTTGGTGGCGGGATAGGCAGCGGTGAAGTTGCCCCAGGCCACGAAGCCGCCCAGGAAGTTCAGACAGGTCACGATGCCGGCAGCGTTCAGCTGCACGGCCTGGGCGTGGGACAGGGTGACCTCGGTGCCGTTGGCCAGGATCATGCTGTCGCAGCGCAGGCTCTTGTTGGAGGGGGACTCCACCGGGCAATCGTCGTTGGAGGCGTCCACCTGGGCCATGAGGCCCGCGAGCTGGGTGGACAGGTGGAACTTCTTGTCCTCCAGGCCCACCATAGGCCAGCACAGGATCTCGGTCTCGGTGTGGGCCGCGCCCAGCTTGGCGGTGATGGCCGCGTCGTAGGCGGTCACGGTGGAGCAGTTCATGTCGATCAGCGCGATCGCCTTGAACATGCCGTTGATGCTCTCGGCCTTCGTGGCCATGGCGGCGGCGACGGTGGCGTCCTCGGAGTAGCCGGGGGCCAGGATGATGTCGGGGATCACGCCCAGGGAGGTGGAGCAGAGCTCGATCGCCTCCATGCCGGCCACGACAGCGGAGGCGGTCACGGAGGCCGCGGTCACAGCGTCATAGGCAACGCTCAGCTCAGTGGCGTTGTAGATGCTGCCGTCGGACAGCAGCTCGATCACCAGCTCGCCGGCGTCGGCGTCGTAGAACAGGGCGTAGTCCTCGTCCTTGGCGTAGGCGGTGCCCTGGCCGCCGGAGGCCTTCACCACCACGGAGCTCAGGATCGCCTCCTGGGGAAGCTTGATCTGATGGGACGCCACGGCCTTGTCGGCGGCGGCGACGGCGCTCTTGTGGGAAGCGGGGTTCAGCAGATTGCAGACGATGACGGGCTGGACGCCGAACAGCTTGAAGTGGCTGTAGGCCACCTCGCACAGAGGGTACTTGTCCCAGTCATCGGAGTAGCCGAACTTCTCCACAAATTCCTCCCAGCTGGTGACCAGGGTGGGAACGCCGACAGCGGCGGGAGAAGCGGCGGACTGTACGGGGGCGGCGCCGATGGCGAAGGCGACGCCGCTCTCGGAGGGAGTCGGGACAGCAACGGCAGTGGCCGTCTCATTGGCGTAAACGCCATGCTTGTAAGGCATAATGAAACCTCCTTATTTCTGGCCTTTGGCCAGCTTGTGATAGCGGTTGTAGAGCAGCGTTCCGGCGGTGCGGACCTGGGTGCGGGCCGTGGGCAGCTCCTCGCCGGTGACCAGCAGCCCGGCAATGCCGGGGTAATCAGCAGCGGCGGGAACCAGGGAGGCCAGCACGTCCTCCTTCGTGCCGGAGAAGATCTGCCCCTTCTGAATGATGCCGCGGATGGTCGGACCCAGGTAGACGCAGATCGGCGTCTCCTTGACCGGATTCTCCACGGGCTTGATCCGTTTCTTTACAGACATTGCAGGACATCCTCTCTTTCAATGGGCGGGAGCTGCCAGGTGGAGACCATCTCCCCGGCGTAGTACGGGGCCTTGATGCCGTCGTACACGTCGCAGGAGAGGCCGTCGGTCAGATCCAGCGTGTACAGATCGCCGATGACAACCTGTTTCAGCAGGGCGATTCGGACGCGCTCCATGAGATTGAGCAGCATCAGCTCGCCCTCGGGCTCGTCCTTGGAGTAGACCGCGAAGGTCATGCGGATCACGGCGGTGGATTCCAGATCGGTCCCTTCCTTCTGCACATCGTCCCCGTGGATCACGCGGACCAGGATGTACGGAGTCAGCTTGGCCGTGTCTGCGCCATTCGGCAGACGCATCTGGTGGATCGCGGCCGCACGGTACCCCTGCTCAGTGTCGCCCTTCTGCAGTGCCGTCGGCATGATCAGGTCCTTCGTCGCGTTCTCCAGGAACGCACAAAGGCAGCGCAGCAAATCAGATCGTGTCACGGTCTCACCTCCAGCCATTCAGAAACGCATCAACCTCGTGGGTCATGCGCTTGTCGAATTCCAGCTCCGCGTCGTTGCTCAGCGCCTCGATGACTTCATCGTTGCCGATCATCTGCGGGACGGAGGAGCCCATCAGCTCCCGGAGCTCGTCTGCCCCGGAAGCAGTCACGCCGCCGGTGCGCTCGAAGATGCCGACGTGCCCGGAGCGGAACCGGGCCACGAAGGCGTCCTGGAATTTTGTCGGGGCGGTGCCGCGGAGCTGGTGGCCGGCAGCGGCCACGCCGGGGCTGGCCATGCGCCAGCCCGTGGAAGTGTGGACCGGCACGAGCTGAGACTGGTCGTAGGTCGGCCCGGCGGGAGAAGCGCCGTCGTAGCGGTGCAGCGGGATCTTGCTGCCCCGGAACAGGATGGAGGCGTCCATCCCGTCCCCGGGGCTGTAGGAATAGCTGATCCGCACGTTCTGCTCCAGCCGGAGGTTGGCCGCGGAGATCGCGTACCGCTCCCGGATGCGCTTGGAGCTCTGGGACCGGACCTTCTGTGCGGCCCGGCTGACGGAGCTCCGCAGGGCCTTGTCAATGGCCCCCGGGATGCCAGCCAGCAGGAGCTCGGCCCGCTCCACGCTCTGCTTGCCGACCTGCTCAATGGAAATCTTCACTCGGACGTCACCTCCAGCTCGATCCGGAGCATGCCCACGGTGTTCAGGCAGGAAGCCACATAGTAGTCCTGGAAGAACGTGGGAACCTCGGGGTCGGAGATGCTGAGGATGTGGCCCTTCTCCGGCATGTGGCCGCCTAGGTCGGACAGGGCGACGTGCATGATGTCGGTGACCAGGTAAAGGCCCATGGTGTGGTCGAAGACCAGCTGCTTGCGGTCGGACTCCTTGATGCCGTTGAGCACCACGGGAATGTCCTCGTAGGTCTCCCCGTTGTACTTCACCGTGCGCCGCTCGCCGAATTCATCCACGTTCAGGAAGACGCCGTGGATGTCGGCCGCCACCATGTCCTTGAAGGCGCTCACTCCGGCAGCGCCGCCGCCAGATCCGGGCCTTCGCCGTGCTGCTCGTCAAGCCCGACCTCCACCTGCGCGATCAGCGCGGCGATCTCGGACTTGTTCTTGCATTTCTTCACGTCGAGGCCCAGGTCCTCGGCCAGCGCCTCCATGTCGGCCCGGGTCAGCTTCATCAGGCTCTCCACCGTCATGTGCCCGTCCACGATGTCGATGCAGTCCTCGGGCGCGGGCTCGTCATGCTCCGCAGGAGGCGCGAGAGGCGCCTCTGCGGGCTCGACCGCCCCGGACGTGTTCTCGCCGGTCGGAGCCGGGGCGCTCTCGCCATCGTCCGCGGGAGGGCTTGCAAGAGCCGTTCCGACGTACTCGGCGACACCCCGCTCAACAAGGCGCTTCTCAGCCTCGGGGGGAAGCTCGAAGGGCCCGTCCTTCGGGCCCATGAGCTTCGTGCCGACGCCGGTGAAACCGGAAATCATTTGGATCATGCTGGTAGCTCCTTTCTGAAACGGCGATTAGGCCAGGACGTTCTTCGCCACGCACCAGGGATTGGCGACCTTGGGAACGAACAGCGGACGGGCGGTGAGCTGGGTCTCCAGGGCGGGCGGCCGCTGGGTGGCGATGTGCTGCGGGACGCGCATGCCGGCATAGGTGTGGAACTTCTCGTCCTTCTCCACCTGGGAGACGGCGCCGTACAGGCCGCGGCCCACGTCGGGGGCAATGGCGATGACGGTCTCGTCGGGCAGGTACTTGGTGTCGTTGCCCGCGTTGTCCTCGTAGCTGCCCTCGTAGACGATGATCGGCAGCACGCGGCCGTTGAAGTTGACGGTGCAGAGCTCGAAGGCATCCTCGCCCAGTCTGGCGGGATCGAGGCGGCCGATCTCGGCACGGCGGTTGTCCAGCATCTCGCACAGCCAGCCGTCGTTCATGAGGAAGTCGCCCACGTCGGGGGAGACCACGAACTCACGGACCTTCCGGCCCTTGGAGGTGAGCTGCTTGATCATGTTGCACATGTCGGTGAACCAGGTGCCCTTGGTCCAGGTCGTGCCGCTCTTGGTGGAGTGGGTCCAGGTGCTGTTCGGGGTGTACAGCGCCGGGTTGTTCACACCGTCATAGAACTTGGCGGTGATGTCCCGGTAGATGTTGGGATTGTCGGACTGGTGGCGCATGACGGCGCCGTTGTCCAGGATGGTCTTGACGGCCAGCAGCTCCTCAGCGCGGGAGATCCGGTTGGAGAGCTCGGTCAGATCCTGCATCAGCAGAATGCGGGCACGCTCCTCGGGGGTGCGGGTGCTCAGCAGGGACTCGCCGAAGCCGCGATTCTGGAGCTGGTCCAGGGTCAGAGGCATGGAGACGGCGATGTTCGCAGGCTCCAGCTCGTAGACGCTGAACCCGTCACGAGTGCCGGGGATGGCGCCGATCCGGGGCAGGACGAAGGGGGCGATCTTCTGGGAGCGCTCCTTGTAGTCAGCCAGGACGCGGGCGGTGCCGAAGACGTCGCTCTCCTTGTTGGTGGGGAAGTAGCGGTTGCGGAAGAAGGTGTGCTCCAGCGGGATCTCTTCGACGGCGCCGAGCATGTAGTAGGTGTTGTAGATGTTCAGGGGCATGATTCAGACCTCCTTACATGGTGTCGGTGAGGATGATGTCGTAGTGCCGCAGCGCATCCTCGTCCGCCGCGGTCAGGGTGTAGCCTTCGCCCACGATCAGGGCATTGCGGTTGAAGTTGCCGCAGCGGTAGGCCACAGCAGTGGCGTCGCCGTCGTCGGTGACGGTCACATCGTCGGCCAGGATCGCGGCGGGAATGCCGGCGCCGGGATCGGAATAGCTCACCTTGACGTTCTTGGTGCCGGCGGCGGGCGCGGCGTGCAGGGTGACCTCGCCGGTGTAGGCGTTGTAATCGTCCACAACCGCAGCGGTGTCGCCGACCGTCACGCCGTCGATCTTCTCGGGCTTGTCGGTCAAGGTGAACTTCTTGGTGGTGCCGTCGCCGTTGAACTCGGCGACCTTGGCGCTGCCGCCGTAGATGGAATACTTGCCGTCGCTGGCGCGACCCAGGACGGTGCCGCGCTGGAGCGTCACATCGTCGGAGCTGGCCGCCAGAGCGGCGATCTTGACGCCGATGGCCTCGGCAGGCGGGAAGAGCTTGGCGATCAGGTTGTCAACGCCGACTTCGCCCACCTTGGAAACGAGATTGGTGTTCATTTACTTGCCCTCCTTCTTGGTGTGGTAGGCCTGTGCGGCCTGCTTGCCGGCCGCGTACAGATCCTCCGGCTTGTCCGCTTCGTCATCGACGGGAGCGGGAGCGGCGGCGGTCACGTCTGCGGTGCCGGAGTTGGTGCCGTCCTCCTCGAGGTTGGCGAGGAAGCTGGTGCCGGCCTTCGCAGCTGCCTTCGCGGCACGGAAAGCCAGGGTCTCAGCAGAACAGGCGGTGGCGCCGTACTTGGCTTCGGCAACAAGCTCGGCGGGCATCAGCGCCGCCACTTCGTCGATGCCCTGGAGCCGTGCCCGCTCGTTCTGGACTGCGGTCTGGGCGGCAGACGCTTCGATCTGCTGCACCAGTTCGGGCTGGGAAGCCCGGAGCTCTTCAAGAGTCATAGGGTTGTTTCCTCCTTCGTTGCCGGAGTCAACCGGCGTATTTGTATTTGTCTCAACGGCAGGGGGCGTGTCTCCCGCCGGATTGACCGTAGCAGAAACGGCAGCACCTTCTTCGGATGCTGCCGCGGGAATAAAGTCCGGCGCGAACACGCCGGGAGGGAGAGGGACTCCGACACCGTTGACCACAAGCATTGCTCCATTCGCAGAAGCAGCCAGCTTCACAGGTTCGGCGTCTTCAATCAGTTCGTCGGCAAAGCCTTTACTCACAGCGTCTTTGCCAGTCAGATAGGTCGTCTCGGACATCATGCCGAGCACTGTCGCCTCGTCAAGCCCGGTCTTCCGAGTGTAGGCAGCTGCCAGCGCACGATCGTACGTCCGCATCGGCTCCACCTGTTCTTCCAACTCGTCCGCGTTGTAGTAGCCCCACAGCACAGAGGCACAGCGGTGGATCATCACAAGGCCGGTAGCGTTGACCTTGACGGTATCACAGGCGGCCATAATCACAGAAGCCGCACTCATGGCAACGGCATCCACAATGCAGGTCAGCTTCACGCCGTCACGGGCGAGCTCCCGGAGCCGGTTGTGGATCAGCAGGCCGACCACAGCGTCACCGCCATAGGAATTGATGCGGATGGTGACAGTCTTACACTTCTTCACCGCGTCCAGATCCTTCAAAAACTCGTCCTGCTCGATGAAGTTGCCCTCGGCTTTTTTTCCGGTCCACCAGTTGACTGGCACACGCTCCACAACGTCGCCGTACATGGTAATCTCGGCACTTTCCCCGTCCTTGGAGGCCATGGCGTAGCACTGCCTCCGAATGTCAATTTTCGGCATTGTCTGAGTCCTCCTTCTCGTCGTTTCGGGCCGGTGCCTGGGTCACAGCGGAGGCCCCGGCCTCTTTGAGCTTTTCGTTGGCGATCTTGAGCTGTTCCACGTTCTGGTCCCAGTCGCCGCCGCCCAACTCGCGGGTGATCTGCTTGTGGGTCTTGATGCCCTGAGAGGCCATCAGCAGCGCGGCGGTGGCTTCCTTGTTCGGGTCAAGCGCCACCTGCACAGGCCCGATCCAGGTTGCGCCGCACCAGGCCTTCCGGACCATCGGGTCCACGAAAAAGCCCGGGGCCTTGATCCGGCCTCGGGCCACCGCTTCGGCCAGCCACAGCTCATAGACCGGCTGGCAGAAATCGTCCACGAACCAGTGACGCCGCATCTTGAAGGCCTCCCAGGCCTCCATCAGAGCGCCCCGGCTCGCGGAGTAGGAGCTGTTGAATTCCTTGATCAGCACGTCGTAGGGCAGCTCCAGGCCCGAACCGATAATCTTGGTCAGGGTCTTCGTGAACATCTCGAAGCCGGCCGTGGGAATGTTCGGGGCGCCGAACACAATGTCCTCGCCGGGCTTCAAGTGGGTCACAGTTCCCGGCCCCATTTCGTACTCGTTCTCATCGTCGCTCAGACCGCCGGCGGGCTCGCCACCTTCGCCGTCGCCCACCTCCGCGATCGGGAGCATGGACTGTTCGGTCTCCGTCTTGATCCATGCGGTGAAGAAGCTCTGGATCAGCGCGGACATCAGCTCGCTCTCGGTGTAGCGCCGCTGCTGGAGCAGGGTCTCGATCACAGGCGCCAGGTAGGGCACGCCACGGTACTGGCCGGGCCGCTCGCTCTCCATGATGTGGAGGATGTTCGGCAGATCGGTCTTCGCACCACGGGCAAGTACTCTGGTCCATTCGGACTTCTCGCTGCTGTAGAAGGCATATCGCGGATAGGTGTTGCACACATGGTAGGCCACAACCTTGCCATCCCGATCCACTTCCACGCCGTCGAAGACCTTGTGGCCGGCGCCGGGCTTGCCCTCCGGGATCTTCATTTCGGAGCAGAAAATCGTTGCGCCTGTGCTGTCGGGATTGCAGATCCGGTCTGCCTCCACAAGCTGGATACGAAGACCGTAGGGGTTCATGGGCGACGGGTCAACGTGCCGGATCAGGGCGAACACGTCCCCGGACATCAGCCAGGATTTCAGCGCAAGCTGCTGGAGATCGTCGAAGTTGTTCAGCCCCAGAGCGTCACAGTGCCAGGCCGTGTCAGCCCAGAGATGGAATTCGGCCTCGGTCTTGTGCTGCCATTCCTTGGCCGCCTCCTCGGAGAGCCCGAGGATGGTGCGGTCAATGGTGCTTTGCAGCGCCAGGCCGGGGCCGACGATGTGGGTGCGGTTGGTGTTGATTGCCGACGTCGCAATGGGCGCAGACATATAGAGCATCCGGGCCCGCTCCCGGAGCGTCTGGGCGTTTCGGTTGATGTCCTCCTCCGGAGGTCCGCTGTTCGGGATCATTGCCCGAAGCGCCCGCCGTGTCAGGCTTGCGCCTGCTTCGCTGTAGCCGCTTGCCTGCGGCTTCTTGATTTTTTCCATGGCCTTCCCTCCGTCAAAGTATAGCAAGTCGCTCCGGGAGCGGAAGGAGCCGAACCGTTCCCGGAGCGACGGTAAAGCCCTTTCGGGCCATTACCCAAATGAAATACACGCGTGCGTTAGTATGTTAACTTACATACATACCGTGCGTTTCGTGCATTTTCAATCCAGCGGCATGCGGAGCGGGTCCGTGAGAATTGCTTCCCGCTCGGCCTCCTCCGTGATCTCCCGGATGGAGGTCACGCGGAGCCAGTCATACCGCATCTCGAATTCAGCCTTGGCCCGCCTTTCGTCTGGGGCCAGGGCATAGTAATCGGACGGCCTGCGGTTCTTCGCGTAGGTCGCTCGGATCTCAAACAGGGAGTATCCCCCGTGGGGTCTGCACCGGATCAGAGCGGAGCTGTCGCCGATCTCCCTGTAGACCAGCGTGCAGCGGCTAAGACGCCGCTCCATCACCAGTCCCTCGGGATCACGCCGACGGCCTTGCGCCGGCCGCTGCCGTCCAGCAGGGCCTCCAGCTCGTCGATCTCCTCCTCCAGCTTCCGGATCTCTTCGGAGAGCTTGTCCAGATCCAGCCGGGTGAGCTGCCGATCGTCGATCATGTAGGCCTTCACGCCGCCGGAGACCAGGGCCTCATAGGCGGCATAGAGCTTGTCCAGCATGTTCTTCCGGAAGGCGAGCTTTTTCCGGATCGTTTCCATTCGCTTTTTCATGTCGCACCTCACCATTCTTCGTCCACGTAGGAATTCTTTTGCTTCTTCTGCCTGGGAGCGGGTCTGCCTGGCGCAGGAGCGGCTCCTGCGGCGCGTTGACCGCGTTTCGCTTTTAGCCGCCTGTCCACCTGATCCAGGTTCACAGGGAGCGCCTTAAAGGCCGCCAGCGCATAGTTCCGGCAGTCAAGGGCCTCGTTGCGCTCGTGACCGGGGATCTTCTTCCAGGTCCAGGGCTTGGCCTTCTTCTCGTCATATTCCAGCCGCTCGGACAGCAGCCCCTTGAAGAAGGTCGGCCCGTAATCGTCCCGCTTCGGGAAATGACAGTATTTCGAGCCCGGCTCCTGGACGTGCAGATTGTCCATGATGATCTGCTTGCCCGCGTCGACTCCGATCTGATACTGCCAGCAGGAGCCGATGATCTTCTGATTGACCACGATCTTCATTTGCTTCGGCGGGGCGGTGTAGGGCCTGTCGGCCCCGGCCATGCCCTTGATGCAGAACAGGCGCTTGCCCTGCCGCTGCTGGGCCCGCTGCCGGACCTCCTGGGTGAAGTGGCCGCCTTCGTCGATGAAGGCAAGGGAAATCTGAATGCCGATGCCGTCGGCGTAGGTGAAGCGGTGGTCCAGCACATCGTCCAGGGCTTGCCAGGTCTTGTCATCGTCCGGGCGGCCCATGATGACGCCCTTCTGGATGCCCCAGGTCTCGCCGAAGTGACCGTGGCCCACGACCTCATATTCCAGACGGTTGTCCTGGGTGTCGATGCCGCAGGTCAGCACCAGCACACCCTCCGGGAGCTCCGCTTCGTATTCTTCCCGCCTGGCCAGCATGGCGTCCTCGTCCTCCAGGTCGCCGCGGTCCTCCCACAGCTCGCCGAAGGAGGTATTGAAGACGGTCTGGAGCTTCTTGCCGTCGTTGCCGGCGGTGAGAAATTCCTGGATGATGTCGTTCCAGGAGGCCCATGTGGAGACAAAGGCGTTGAGCCAGAAGCTCCGGCAGCGGTTGGTCTTGTAGGCGCTGGGGTTCTCGGCCTGCCAGTGTGCCGGCTGGTGCTTCATGGTCTGCTCGGAGGAGACGCCGCCGCACCCTGGGCAGCAGTAATAGACCTGATTGATCTGGTAGGTCTTGGCGTCCCGGACCGTGCTGACGTCATAGTCGAAGCGAATATCCTGCCAGCGGATCTCATACCAGCCCCCGCAGTGCGGGCACTGGCTGACCCACCGCTCCATGGTGCCGGTGACAAAGGCGTCAGCGATTGCGCTGTGTCCCTTGATCGTCGGTGTCGAGACCTCCACAGCCTTTGCGTTGTAGAAGGTCTTTTGCCGGGCCATGGCCAGCCGCCAGGGATCGCCCTCGTCGCCGGCCGACGTGGCCCAGCGGTCCCGCTCGTCGCCGATCACGTAGCGGATCGGCTTGGAGGCCAGGGCGTGGGCCTCGGTGGAGCCGCATAGGGTCAGGATGCCGCCCGGGTAGCTCTTCTGCTTGACGGTGTTCGCGGCGTTCCGCTTCGCCGTCTGGACGATCTTCTTTTTCAGCGACGGTGACTCCCGGAACATGGGGTCGATGCGGAGCCGGGAGAATTCCTTTGCGTCGCCCTCCGTGGGGTGGACGTAGAGGATCGAGCCGGGGTCCTGGTCGATGATGTAGCCGATGATGTTCAGCTCGCATTCGGTCTTGCCGACCTGGGAGGCGGCCACCATGACGATGTGCCGGACGTTCGCGTCGGTGAATGCGTCCATGACCTCACGTAGGTATGGCGTTCTGGAATTTCGCCAGAGGCCCGCTTCTGCGGAGGCCTCCGAGGTCAGGATGCGGTATTTCGCCGCCCACCGGCTGACGGTCAGATCGTCCGGCGGCGTGAACACGTCGGCCATGATCTTCTCCATCAGAGCGGTGGTCCGGCGCTGGCTTTGCCGTCTTTGCTTCTCGGCGGTGTCACTCATCGTCGATCAATCCTTCCGCGCCCCACTCCATCCTGGCCCTGACGGCCTCCTCGTATTTTGTCGGATCGTACTTGTACTCGGCGAACTCCTTCATGAGCGCATGAGCCTCGCGCTTGATGACCTCATACGCCTGGGCCGCAGTCTCGCAGCCGATCACGTCCACGGCCAGACGGCCGGGCAGGGCCATGAGCCCGTTGCGGACGGCGTACAGCATATCCTCGGTGATGGCCTTCACGTCCTCGGAGCGGTGCATCGATCCCCTGAGCTCATCGGCTTCCAGCTTGGCCCGGTCGGCCTTCGCCGCCTTGAGCTTCAGTTCAGCGCCGCGCTTGGCCTTCTCGTATTTCACGTCCTCCTCGGTCGGCGCCTTGCTGCTCCGGAAGGTCATATAGGCCTGGACGTTCCTGGCCAGCGGGTAGGTGTTCTTCCCGTCCGCGACGATGATCCCGTCCTCCGTCAGATTGCGGACCTGTTTGGAGGTAATGCCGAGGACCACAGCCAGCTCCGACAGGCTCACCGTCGTTTCCTTTGTGATTTTCTCGGCCATGGTACCCTCCTCTATGACAGACCATTTCCGTGACCCCACGAAAATGATCGGAACTTGCTAACTTGCTTGTAACTTGCACGAAACTTGCTATTGTCTTGCAAATCTTGTGATTATCTTGCGAAAACAGACGATTTCTCGCAAGATTGACTAAGAAATTAACTAAACAGTTAACTAAAAGGCCGTTTCCTCAACTGGAAGGACAATCCCAGTTGAGGAAACGGTGGTGCGAGTTGATGAAAAATATGTGGGAGCCGTTGTGGAACCACTTGCCGGTAACTTGCAGAAGACACACGGAGTCTCTTTTCGGTGTACTGAAATTGCCGAATTTTCCCCCAGTTAGTAGAGAAATTTTGGGGTCGCCGAACCCGCAAGCTCTGGGGGCGGGCCGTCACAGTACCTTTTGCGTTTCAGATTTTGCTTTTTCCGAAGCGATCTCTTTTCATGATCTTCTTCCAATCAGCGAATTTGTCTCTCGAAACGGAATCTTTTTCGCAGTTTTTTCCGCAACCTTTTCGAGAACGATGACAGATGCAGACGGTCTTACCGTTCCGGATATCCACGTACACGGGGATGCTTTCAGTCTCTTCCATTTACGTTTCCTCCTCAAACGGTAAGTGATGCGATCAGACCTGGGTGATGATCTCTGCCCGGGAGTATGCAGCCCCCTGGGCCATGAGCGCGATAAAGTCATCCTTCGAGAAGTCCGTGAGTCGGAAGATCTCTTCGGGACGCATACCCAGTTGCTTCCCGATCTCCTTGACGGTCTTTCCCTCGTCCAGGAGCGTCTTCACGATGTTCTTCATGGGCTCCAAAAGGTGTGTTCCTCGCGCTCGGTTGTGTGTGATGGTGCCGTACATATCCTCCGCTTTGGAGTGATGGTCGACAATGACAACAGGAACTTTGCCGCCGAGCTTCGACAGCAGCGGCTCGCGTCCGGAAACGGTCCAACGATGAAAGCCGTCGATGATCGTATAATCTGGCCGTACCACGATCGGCAGCGTCCAGCCATTGGTGAGGATGGACTGCACCAGGAGCTTCAAGTTCTCCTCGCTGACCTTGTTGGGGTTGTAGTCGTTGGCGTGGAGCTTGGTGCGGTCTACCCATTGCAGGGAGGAGAGCGGGGCGAACACGTCCACATCAGGCATGATGTTCACCCCCTTCCACCCGGAACTGCTTCGCGTAATTGGCGTAGGCCTCATACACGTTATGGTAGACAGCGCGGAGGGTGCGGAGCTTCGGATCGCCGGCGACCAGGGCATCGTGCATTTGCTTGTAGTCGCGGGGCCGGGCAATGCCGGCGATCTTCGTGTAGCATTTTTTGTATTGCTGCGCCACCTTGCGGGTGGTGTCGTTGGTGAAGTGTTTGTCGAACTCGTCAAAGAGCATCTTCCGGGTCAGCTCTTTGTAATCACGGTTGTCGCCTGCCTCGTTCTGGCGTCGGGTGCGGGAGCTGCGCTTGTACCATTCCGTGTCCCAGTAGAGCAGGGTCAGGTAGGCGTTGGGCTCGCGCTTCTCGATCCGGGCCCAGAGATCGGGGTCTGTCTCAGCGACGTGCTTCAGGCCGCGGAGGCTGTCACAGGCGAAGAAGTTGGAGATCCGGAGCGAATGCCGGTTTTCGCCTGCCTGGTAGATCCAGAGATAGGCCTCCGGGATGTCCAGGTGGTTGTCCCGAATGTAGAGCCAGACGTCGGAGTCCTTCCAGTCGTAGATCGGATAGATGATGTTCTTTCCGGTGATGCCCTGGGTGCCGACGCTCAGCGCGGCCATGTATTTGAGCCGCTGCAGGGACTCAGCCGCTCGGACGCCGGTGAGCATGATCCCGTCCTTCGTGACCTTCGGGAGGAAGGTCTGATAATTCATGGAGCCGACGCGGGTCATGTACGGGCTGCTCATGATGGCAAAGGACGGAGGCTTGCGGACCCACACGTCCTCCTTTCCCGGCTCCCAGGTGATCCAGCTCTCGTCGTTGGTGAGCTGGTTGAAGCATGAGACCTGTTTCAGCGGCAGGCAATACCAATCGAACTTGGCGCCGGCCATGAGGAATCGCTTTCGCCAGAACTTCATGGAGTCGATGGAGCAGTCGTAGATGGCCTCCTCGTCGATGAAGACGCATGTGAGCTGTGCGGGGTCGATCTCGCCCCGCTGGATCAGCTTATATACCACGTCGGCCATGCAAATGCTGTCCTTGCCTCCGGACAGGCTCATATAGACCTTGACGCCGTTGGAAAAGACGTTGCGGACGCGCTGGAATGCGGCCTCGACACAGCTGATGCTCGCCTGGAGCCTTTTCACAGCCATACCTTTTCACCACATTTCGGGCAGACCACATACTTTCCGACGGGCTGGCCCTCCTCGGTGCCAGGGACATTATTGTCCTTTGCAGCCGGGGCAGCTTCCCGGGCCGCCTCCTCCTTCCGATAGGTCTCAGCGGCGCTTGCAAGCTCCTCTTTCTTGCCTTCGTCAACCAGGCCATAGGAGGACATGATCTCGTCAATCTCCTCGCTGTCGGCAATCAGGGATTGCAGGAGCTCCTCGTCGTAGCCGGGCACGTCCAGATCGTCGCCCAGCTCCGCGATCAGAGCATCGAAGGCGTCCATATCGTCCACGCCCAGATCGAAGATCCGGTTATCGGCCAGCATGAGCTTTTTCTTTTCCTTCTCGGAGAGGCCGGTCACAACGTAGCAGTCAGCCTCGGTGCGGCCCATGGCCAGCAGCGTGTCATAGAGTCCGTTGCCGGCCAGCATGACGTAATTCTCGTCAACGACGATGGGCCGGATCTGACCGAACATTGCCACGGACCTCTTGAACTCGGCAATCTGCTTGTCGGTGTGCATGCGGGTGTTGCGCTCGGGGCGTTTCAGCTCGGAGAGCGGGAGCTTGGTCACTTGCATGACGCCACCCCCTTCCGCTTTTCTACCAGGTGCCAGCCGATGGCGAACAAAATGCCGGCTACCACGAAGTAGATGCGGACCGAGGCCATGAGCGTCCACATGCCCATGACGCCGAGCGGGATCAGGAGTTGCCAGCCGATGATCAGCGCCAGGTTGATCAGCAGGCCGAGCTTTTTCCCGAATGCGATATAAATGCTGTACATGGAGCTGGAGAGCGTCGACGTGCCGATGATGGTAATCAGGATCGCCTTTACGATGCTCAGCGCCGGCGTGAACTGCGCCCAGGCCAGCACAAAGATAATGGCCATGTAGATGCCGAAGAAGATGCCGCCCAGGGTGAACGCGAGCTTCGTGTTGATTTTCTTTGTTCCGTCTCCGTTCTCGTCGTTATAATCGAGGATTCGGAAGAAGTAGGGGTAGGTGAACGGACCGGGCAGGAGCAGAATTGCCTTCCAGATGCCGGTCTTCATGTTCTCCGGCTCCAGGCCGAGGCCGATTGTGTTCAGATGGCCCAGGGAATGGATCAGCGCCGCCACGGTGACGATCACGGCCAGGGCGTAGACGATCAGCCAGCCGATGCCGTCAGTGAGCACGTTCCGGATCATGCCGAACCGGAGCAGGATCACCAGGAAGAAGATCGCCAGCCCGTAGGCGACGGACATGCCGCCCAGCTCCGTGAGCGGGGTGTCGGCGAAGACTGTCTGCATGCCGTTCATCGAGAGCCAGGCCTGGAAGACACACATGATGCCGCAAATGTACATCATGATCCTCGACCGGAAGACCTCGCGGACCTTTGGGATCTTCAAGGCGACCAGCCCGAAGACGATGCAGGCCAGGGTGTTGCCGAGCACCCAGATCAGCGACGGGATCACGCCGTATGTCTGGGTCATAATGACGCCGTTCATCAGCGACCCGATCCCGGCCCAGGTAGCGCAGATACTCAGCGCATAGTACAGCAGGGGATTGTTTTTGAATTTGTTTCTGATTGCGATAAACATATCGCTGACCTCCTTTTTTCATGTCCCCGCTGCTGGCATCGGTGGCGACCCGATCCCAGCCCAGGGTGAGACCGCCGGGGCAAAGGAGCATCCCCGGAGGCCAAAACCTCCTTCCGCATAGAATAAGCGACCCGCCTTTCGGTGGGCCGCTTGGCTATGATTTAGAATTTTACATTGTAAGCATATCACACGGGTGCAAGGCAAGGCGGGACACACCAGGCAGCGTGGTCAATCCGGGACGTCGCCGGACTCAACTTTCGCCATGTAACGCTCAGTGCGCCGGCGCAGCGTTGACTCGCTGAACCGCCATCGGAATACCTCTGCGATATCCTCCCAGCTCAGAAAACGGACATATCGGAGCCGGAAGATGGTGCGGAGCTCCACGTAGGGAATGGTCTTGATGAAGATGTTGACCTCCTCTCCCAGGGCCTGGACCTCGGCTTCCATCTCCTTGATTGCGTCCTTGGTGTCCGCGATCTCGATGGCCAGGTTGCCGACCTTATCCTTGACGCCGGGCGTGTGCGGCATGCCGGTCAGGACTTGTGCTCCGGGAACGGCTGCTTCTTGCAGGTCCAGGAGGCTTTCCCGGGCTTTATCAAGTTGTTTGCATAGGGACAGATACCTGTTCAAATCCTGCAAGGTCACGCAGCTCAGATCCTTTCATCACTTTTTTGACCGCTTCACGGTTTCAAGGGAGCAGATTGCTCCGTAGGTCTTTTTCCCACAGTCGAAGCAGACGTCCTTCTTTCTGGGGCCGATCTCCGACAGCTTGACGGTCGCGGGGTCGTACTTATGCATGCATTTCCCGCAAAGGAAGATTTCTTTTTTCACGGCGTTTCCTCCTTTCTTGGGTCTACAATTGTGATGGATGCACGGTAAAGTCTTCTCTGCTCGAGAGGTCGATCCGAGTACGAAATATCCAGGAGCTTGTCCCGCGCAAGGACCTCGGCGATTTTTTCAGAGAGTTGTTTGATTACCTGCTGTTCTCTTTCCTGGTAATCGATAAGGTAGAAAAAGTGCCAATCGAGAAATGCGACGATGGTGCGAAATGAATGTTGCTCAACAGCCACGGCATGGGGTGCTTCCTCCGGTATAACGCCGCCGAGTATGTGGATAAGCCAATAGCGAAATCGGCGAAGGATCTTTTTCATCAGCCGCCCCTCCTTCTGAACGGTCTGCCTGGGGGCAGGTGGCGAAGTGGGAGATATGCCCGATGCCGGTTGCCGTGGCGGGATTGTCGGAGAGGACGGCGCTCATGACCTCGCCGTTGGGCGTCACCACCCGGAGGTTGCCTTTCTTTTCTGCCCGGTAGATGATCTGGTCCGGGTCGCAGGGGTGCTTGCCGATCCAGATGATGGGCTTTCCGCAGCCTTTACATTTCGGCATGATCCGTCGCCTCCTTCGCCATGGAGCCGGTGGAGCCGAAGCCGCCGGCGCCTCGCTCGGTTTCCTCCAGCTCGTCCACGACCTCGATCTGCGGGGTGATGATCTGCTTAATGACGAGCTGGGCAATCTTCATGCCACGCTTCACGCAGAAGATGTGATCCCCCGAATTGAAGAGCACGACGTTGATGGGGCCGGTGTACCCGGCGTCGATGGTGCCGGTAGTGATGATACCGTGGTCCCGCATGAGCCCGGACTTGGCGGTAATCATGCCAACGTAGCCCTTGGGGATTTGGACGTGGACGCCGGTACAGATCGCCTCGCGGCCCTTCGTCCAGATGTTGACGTCAACCGGGGAGATCAGGTCCAGCCCGGCATCATCCTCGTGCGCTCTGATAGGAACATAGGCCCCAGGATCGAGCTTGAATTTCAGCGTGTTGTTCATCGGAACTTCCATTTTTCCAGCTCCTTTCTGCGCTTTCTTCTCTTGATGATGGCTGGCAGCGATACAGCAAGCACGATCAGCCATATCCCGAGTGGGATCCAAAACGGTGATAACACCCACCACCAGGACCAGTCAATAACGTGCGTGAGCTTAAGAATGATGAAGGCCATCAAGAGCAAGGTGAGGAGATCTCCCCCTCCTCCAGATGGGGATGAATTGTTGCTATAGTGTGGTGCCAAGTCAATCATCCTCCTTTGCAAAAAGGACTCCGGCAATCATGCCAAGCAGCCCGGCCACAAGGCTTATGGCCCATCTGTTCTCACTGAACATCGTTATATCCTCCTGCGACATAGGCATCACCTTCCACGTGAAAGCCACGCAGTGCATCAGCAGAAGACAGACAGCGAATAAAGCAATCCTTCTCATTTTTTGACCCTCCTGTTCCACTTTTCGATTGCGGCGTCTTCGTCCTTGGCGAAGATGATGATGCTCATTTCCAGAGCACAGTCGGACGGTTCTTTGTGGCGAACGATCAGGTGCGGCAATGCTTGGCCCTGTTTCCATTCGCCCTTCGGTACTTCCCCGCAGAAGGGGTACGGATCAAGCTTTTTCGTCGTCGGACGCCTCCTTTCCGAGCCAATCAATCCAAGCATTTGCAACAGTGTCAGCTGTAGAGGTCTCTGCGACTGCTTCCGGATATCCCAGCTTCTTGCAAAACACTTCCAAAATCTCTGCTTGTGAGGCGGCCAAAAACCTGGCAATCTGCTCGTCCGTTGCATTTCGGAAAAACTTATCAGCGTTGGTCTGCTTCTTCTGCTTTTCCGTCCAGTTTGTGCACCCCTCGTAGGTGGGGTGGCAGGAAGAACAGGGCATTTTGTAGGACGGTGTGCCGCCGAAGGCACATGTGCTGCAAGTTCTATCGGCCATCAGCGGCCCCTCCTTCCGCTGGAATGATAGTAGGCGCCTCCTTCACCTTTTTCAGGTCGGCAACAATCGCAACCCTCTGAGCCATCAGAGTCGGGCTACTTAACCATCTGTCACCCATTCCGTCCAGTGTCTTTTGCAGTTTCTTTTCGATCTCCGTCAGATCGCCCAGCCGCCCATGCCCTTCCGGTAGTGGGGAGACGGGACATTCCTCATGCCGTACAAGGTTACCGTCATGTACAGCATCCAGGATCGCGGAATAATCGTCGAAGTCTGCAAGGCAAGGGCAGATGGCCCAAAAGAAGCATTCGGAGCAGTTAGCAGGATTTTTCACGCCTCTGAAAATCAGCTCAGCCATTGCGACCACCTCTGCACATCAGGTAGTGCTCCGTCGGCTGCCAATCTCCGACCACGATTTCCTGGTACTTATCACAGAGGAAGTCCCCCTCGCAGATGTACATGCAGTGGTCACAGACGCCGGGATCACACATTTTCGGCGTAGGTGTCGGTTTCTTTTTCTTTGCTTTTATCTTGGCCATAATTACAGCTCCTCCAGTCTGCCACCGTTCCAGGTGGCATTTTTCGCGTTTTTAGGGTTCCAGCCGCAGCCGGCGCAGTTCTGAGATTGGCACTTGACGCCATCGTTGAACTGACAGGCGGTGTACGGCCTGGGCTTGGGCTTAGTGTTGTACTTGCGCTTTGCGGGAGGCTCCGGGGCCGGATCAGTGGCAGGGAGCTCCTTAACTTCCTCGCTTGGGGGCTTTCGGTGCGTGGGGAGCTTGTCCGGGATATAGCCGAATCGGCGGCACCAGCGCAGAAACGTATTCTCGCAGACGCCGAATTGCTTGCTCCAATCTCTGCAGTTCCCGATACCGCGGGCGTATTGCTTCCCGGCTTCGTGAAATTCATCGGGGACGGGCATACGCTCCCGGCCAAACTTCACGCCCCGGGCCAGGGCGGCGTCAATGCCTTCCCGCTGGCGCTTCCGGATCGCCTCCCGCTCGGTCTGAGCGACGTAGGCCAGGAGCTGGAGGACAATATCGGCGATCAGCCGGCCGGTAAGGTTTTTGTCATTCCGGGTGTCCAGCAGGGGCATGTCCAGCACCACAATGTCGGCATCCTTCTCCTTGACGATCTGCTGCCATTGCTCGATGATTTCATCGTAATTGCGGCCGAAGCGGTCCAGGCTGTGGACCACCAGCACGTCGCCGGCTTTCAGCTTCCGCACCATCTTCTGATACTCGGGGCGGTTGAAATCCTTGCCGGATTGCTTGTCCATGTAGATTTTCTCGACCCCAAACTCCCGCATGGCGATCATCTGCCTGTCCTCGTTCTGATCCTTGGAGGAGACGCGGACATAGCCGTAGATCATGCTCCCACCGCCTTCCTGTAGGCAGCGATCAGGCCGGTTTCATAATCCACGGGCTCGTCATCACCGAAGACGTAGGCCTTGCAGAAATTCTCATACATCGGGCAATCTTCGCGCCGGTGCTTCCAGCAGTCTTCCGAGCAGATCGCTTCGACGTAGGCCTCGGCCTCCCGGAGATCGTTACTTGGTGTCGCCATCGGCGGCTCCTTTCAACGCGGCCTCGGCGGCCTCGCGGGTCAGAAAGACTGTCCGCCCGAGGTCATATGGTCCAAAGGTGTAGCAGCTCCCCAGGCCGTGTCCCTCGACAACCTCAATCGAACACACGAAGGTGTTGACCTGCTCGTTGCCTTCAACGTGGCCAGCGGGTCCGATGTAAGCATCGACCCAGAGAACTTTGCACACGATTACGCCGTACTCCGGATCGTCAATCTCATACAGGATATCTCCGATCTTATACGGCAGCACAATCAGACGGCTCTCGGCGTCAGCCTTCATCCAGGTTCCAATCTTCCTGTGGAGCGGTCCGTAGGTGTCGTGCTCCAATTCGTGCCGATCCTCGGGGCTGAGCGCGTCAAGGGCGACTTCGAGCTGCCGCTGGCCACGTTCCAGGGCCATCTTGGCGCACCGGTCCGACAGATCGTGGACGCCGCAAGGCTCATAGCCGGTTTCTTCGTAGGCGTGCAACCGCTCGGCCACGGGGCCGAAGACCTCGACCCCGTTGACCAGGACGCAGGGACGCCCGTTTTTCAGATATGTCAATCTTCCCATGTTGGCTCCTTTCAGAAAAGTGATAGCTGTTCAGTGCTGGTGGCCGCTGCCTCTTCGTGCTGTGCCTCCAGCTCCGAAATTCGATCTTCACCCAAAAATTTCATCATGCGGCGTTTCGTGTGCTCTGGCTGATCCTGGAAGCCGCGGTCCAGGATAGCTTGTTCTAAGCGCCGTATCTTTGCCTGCGCGGCCTTCTGCCGATTTTCGCTCTTCCGAGCTTTGGCGGCCTTTGCGTCATCGGAAGCGTGGTGGATCGTGGCGCCCTCTGCAACGTCCTTCAGATCCTGGAGCAGATCCCGGCTTTCTTTGCGCTCGGCCCGGATGTTCAGAATCTCGATCTTGTCGATGCGCCCCAGGTAGAGGTCCATGCTCCGCTTCGACTCCTCACGGCGCTGGATGTCGGCCTTGCAGACCTTGGCAATCACCTCCGCGAGCGTCAGAGAGCAGGGCTTATTCAGGAACTTCACACCCTTGGTGATGTCTGCCCGCTGCTGGTCTGGAAGAAAGCCGACGCCTTTCTGTGTCCAGGAAATCTTCACATCGTAGAACACATTGCCGCGGACAGTCGAAAGGTCTTTCCCGAGTACCACGCAATGCTGGCAACCATAATGACAAAGCATCGGATCGTAGCACGAGGACCATTCCCGGGTCCTGCGGTTGTATCTGGATTGGTGCCTGCACACGCGCCCATGCTTGGAAGCCTGGAATTCTTCCCAGAGCTGATCTTCGACGGCCTTCTGATCGTCCTTGACCTTCTGGGCGCTCTTCTCATAGCACCACGGCTTGTCTGTCTCGTGCAAGGCACAGAAGCAGAGCTTTTCATAGTGGCATCCGGCAATCGGCGCATCCCGGAGAAGCGGGTGGTTCAGCGGACAGGGCCCGTCCATCTCGAAGTGCGGACAAATGGTCGTGATATTGTCGTTTTCCTCTGTCCACTCGACGCCCATGAAGCTCATGTGGCCGCACATTGAGACCTCGTTGCGTTTCCAGAGCAGGCCACAGGGCGCTTCAAAAACCACGTCCAGGCGCTGCCGGTAATCATAGGTCCAGCCGCCGTCAATGTCTCGCCACGGTCTGAGCCCGGGCGGCGTCTGGTCTTTGGTCCAGCCCTCGGCCAGCAGCCTTTGGCTCAGCTTGTTCGTCTCCATGTCAGATACCCGGGCAGGGCACCAGGCCGAAGTGCTCCTTCATGGTGTCCCGGAGCTCCTGCACCGTCTGGAGCATGACGGCCTTGTTCAGCGTCCGGTCAAATTCTGCCGTGCCGATGCTCATGAGTACCTTGTTCCGCTCGGTCAGATCTTCCACCTTTTCCAGCCTCTCGAAATCATCCAGCCTGAGCTGACGGTTGGCGTCGTGGGCGACGGTGTGGAGTTTGCCGTGGTCCAGCTCGGCGATCTTCAAGCGCCGGCGCACGGTAGACTGGGAGAAGCCGGACTTGTCGCTGATTTCCTCGACGGAACAGCCGACGAGCCGGAGCTGTTCAAAGCCCATAGCCTGCTCGTAGACCGTCAGATCGGAGCGCTGCATGTTCTCCAGGAGCATGGTGCTCAGCTGCTCCTTCCGGTCCATGATCTCCACGGCGCAGGGGACGGTGGAAAGGACCGCCAGCTTCGCCGCAGCGAGCCGCCTGTGGCCGATGACCACGACGTAGTGCGGAGCATCGTCATCGGGGATCGTCACGCCATCGACCCGCTCGGCGGCGACAACGGTAAGGTTCTGCCGGATGCCGTTGGTGCGGATGCTCTCGGCCAGCTCGGACAGGTCGCCCAAATCTTTCCGGGGGTTATCGGGGTGTGGGATCAATTCCTCTACGGGAAGTTCGTAAATGTCAATCATGAAATTTGGCTCCTTTCATGGTGCCCTGCGGGTGCTGCCCCGCAGGGCGGTGTTTTACGTCGCGGCCGCAAGGAGCGGCACGGCGCTTTGGGTTGCGGGATCGGACAGGTAAAACGCAGACTGGCTCATGACCGTGGCGTACATCTGTGCGCCGGAGCCATCGGAGCCGTCACCGTGGAAGCTGTCAACGACGGCCTTCTCAGCCTTGCTCATATTCGCGTAGGCGGCTCGGCCATAGCTCGGCGGCAGCCAATTCCGGTTTTTCGCCGCATAGATGTTGAGGCGGTCTATCAGTGGCATCGTCTCAGGCAGGAACTTGATGTGGATGGTGCCCTTTTTGAAGAAGTCGACCTTGAAGTACGCCAGCTCAATGTTCCGCAGGGAGCCTTGTTCAGCCCATGCCAGTCTTGCAGAGAGGTCGTAGCCCTCCGGGCGCTTCCCGCCGAGGTAGTCAAACACTTTCTCCAGATCAGAGATCACGGCATAGGCGGTGTTCTTGCAGAACTCGCGGCCGGAGGTCCGGTAGCTGTACTCAAAGACATAGGTGGGAAGGATGACCTTCTTGCCGACCTTGTGGGCCTTGTTCGTTGCCCAGCCGGTAAAGTAGTGGATATTCTGTGAGCATTCCGGGTACCAGGAATGTTCTGCCGTCATCTTTTCAAACAGGTCAATGATTGCCTCCTTAACGCCCTTGGTGATAGAGGCGTTCATTTCAACGGCGATCTGCTTAATGTTGAAGGCTGAAAACTCATAGTTTGCCATGCGGTCAACGTTCTCACGGTAGGTTTTTTGAAGCTCGCTGGTAAGCTTGCCGGTGAATTCCTTGTTGGACAGAAGCGCCGACCAGTATTTCAGCCGGACCGTGCGGAGGTATTTGTTGAGATCGAAGCCCCGAATGTAGTTGTCATCACCGACGGTCAGAGTGAGGATCGGCATCTTGTCGAAGCTCTCCTTTGCATTGAGCTTGCGCCCAATGTATGGCACCAGCGCCATGTATTCCTTGACGAGCTCCATCGTTGCGGCAACTTCGGTGTTGTAATACTGGATCGCTCGCTCGATGTAGTCACCGGCAACAAGGTCGTGGATTTCGGCGTCCTGGACAACCTCGGCTTCCTGTGCCCGCTTCATCCGTTCCCAGATCGTGCTTTCTTCCGCTTCCACAGGGAAGGGAACGGTGACCCTGATGATTGCAACGTCAACAGAGGCGTAGCGCTCTGCATCTTTGGAAAAAGCATTTTCGATGAACTCCACGGTAGCGCCGAGCTCGTCAAGCCGTTTCTTCAAGACCTGCCGTGTTGTCGTGTAGGGGTTTCGGATCGTCTCTGCATTCAGGAGACAGATCACCATCCCGCCGCCGCGCTGCATGTCAATCGCTTTGAGCATGTGCTTGTCCCCGTCGGCAAAAGGCGGGTTCATCAAAATCAGCTGATACCGCTTGTAGGTACGGTAGGTCAGGAAATCATCGTGGACGATGTGAAGCCCAGCCTTGCGGATCATATCAGCCTCATTTTCAAGCCGATTGCTTTCAACCCTCTGCGCTTGGGTCAGCTGGGAATAGCTGAGCCTCCTAAACGGATCTCTCTGCTCTTGGATTTCATCCAACTTTTCCTGTGAGAAGTTGTACTTGAGGATTTGCCGGAGATACGGGTCGATCTCGCAGGCGTCAATGTCCAGGTCGCGGTCGCCGTGGCTGTATCTCGACACAAGGTATTTCCGCATCAGGGCTTGGATCAGGTCGCCCTTTCCGGCAGACGGTTCGAGGACTGACTGAATGTGGGTGAAGTCCAGACCGGCCAGCATCTTCTCGGCGACGGACGGCGGCGTCGGGTAGAACTGATCGTTGCCGCCGGTCGTTGTCAGATCAGTCGGTCTCATGGTCAGTCACCCAGCTCGTCGGGCTCGCCGCCGGGATCGGCAGCGGGCGGTTCCTCGGTGGGCTTCTCGATGGGGGTCTTGGTCACCGTCCGCTGCTGGGAGGCGACGCCATCCCGGAAGCCCTTGTTGTAGACCGCCTGGACGTAGGCGCACATTTCGAGCTTGGACATGTGCTTGATCCGCTGCCAGTCCTCCTTCGGCATGGAGTGCATCAGCTCAATGGCCGCGGGGGTGGCCCGCTCGACCACGCGCATTTTCTTCCCGTACTTTGGGAGATCGGGGTTGAAGTCCAGACCGTACTTGGGAAAATCCAGCATCTCAGCCCACCTCCTCTACCGGGAAGGGGAGCACCGCGCGGCCGCCGCCCTCGACGGGATCACCGACCACATTGGCATCGACCAGGGCGTCAACCAGGCGGGCGGCGTCGGCATAGCCCAGGGTGAACTTCTTGCGGAGATCGGCCAGGACGCACTTTCCGGTCTCCCGGACGTACTTGGTGGCCGACTGGATCAGCCATTCCTGGTGGGTGAGCTTCCCGTCGCCGGGCTCGTCCTCCAGAAGGTCCTCCGGGAAGTCCTCGCCCTCGGGGGCGTCGCCGGCTCCTTCGTCCTCCTCGAACTCCTCCAGGGGCTCCTTGAACTTCGCATTGCTGGACGGACTTCCCTTGGACATGACATAGGGGCCGACCAGCAGGTTCTTCTCACGGACGTCACGGTAGAAGGCGCCCAAGAAGGAGCCGACCATCTTGACGAACAGGTTCTTAATTTTGGTGAACAGGGTCTCGGGAAGGGTGAAGCGCTCGTTCATCTTTAGAGTCAGAGCGCCGTCCTCCATGATGAACTGGATGGTGGCATCGGGGGAATTGAAGGGCTTATCGTCAGCCATCTCCAGCATGGAGATCTGAGCGTCAAGGCCCTGCTGGGGCTGGATCGTCAGCATGATCGGGTAGCCCTCGGTGTTGAAGGTGTAGATCAGGCCGTTCTCGTCGCAGATGTTTTCCAGTTTCTGACGGAATCCTTCGTACTTGTCAGCTTCGGTTGCCATAGTGAAATAGCTCCTTTCAGTCAAATAGTGTTGTCTGCCCGTTGTCCTCGGCGGGCATCCGGGTGATGTAGATTTCGGTGCGGGGGTTTTCTCGGTCCAGGAGGACTCGGCTGCCGTCGTGAGCCTTCACGATCCGGCTGTTATCGTCCTTGATGATGCCGTTGTTCACCAGAAGATCGTCGACGCAGGCCAGAAGGTTGAGCTGGTCCACAATGCGGTTGGTGTCCATGTAGAACAGGCACTTGATGTTGATCGGCCATTCGATGGGCTTCACCGGGCGGGGCCGGAGCTGCCACCCGGCAAGCTCGGCGTATTCGTCGTGGACAGAGCCTTGCTTGATCCACTGCGTCTCGAACTTTTTGCAGACAGGGCAGCGTTTCCCGCGGCCGGCGATCATCTGGCTGTTCTTCTTGGTCCTGGGGCAGCCCTTGATGACGTACTTAAGTACCTTCATCGTCGCCTCCTTCCAGCTCCAGCCGACCGAACATCTGACCGGCGAGCTGCCGCATGTGCTCACGGTAGCCGGGCGGGAGCTTGGCCCATTCAGCCTCCTGGGCTGAGATCGCCCGGTAGGATCGCTGGATGTTGGAGCCGATCACGGCCTCCACCGTGTCAGCGTCCATCTGCGCCCATTCGCGCAGGCGGTTCGGAGATCCGACCAGGCGTTGGAGCACGGGCGGGAGCTTGGCGTATTCCTCCTCGGCGCCGTAGAACCCATTGGAGAGCGCCTTCTTGATCCGGGTCCAGGCCTCGGCCTCAGACATTTGCTCTGGGGCGGTCAGCTTGCGGATTTCTTCCTTGATGACGCCGATGTTCGGCATGAAGCGGTCCGTGCTGGTGCGGATATGGGCCTCGACCGCCGCCTGGACAAGCGCCGCAGGCTCCTCCGCGAACATCCGCTGCCAGAGATCCACCAGGCCGAAAAGCGTCTGATCGGACATACTCTGGAAGGTGTCTGGGTAGTTGAGCTGCATGATCGTGATGATCTGCGCGGTCTCACTTCGGGTCATTGTCAAACGCTCCTTCCTGCGCCATCCTCAGAAGCCGGTCCGCGGTGGACGTGCCCTGGGCGGGGGCTCTGCCTGCCGGAGCTGCGCCGGCCGCGTGGTCTGAATAGTTGCCGTCCAGAACCTTGCAAAAGTTATTCGGTTTGATAAGCCAGTCGAAGGTGATGATCCAGCCCCGGTTATTCTGGCCCTGCAGGAATGAGCTTTTCGGGATCTGGGCTATGGCTTCCAGGACCTTTTCCTCTCCATACTGCCGGAGCCTGGCGTTCAGTTGCTTGTACCGCGTGGTCTCCGGAACGATCTTCGTAATGGTCGAAAGGCCCAGCGCATTCCATGCGGTGATGATCTTCTGTCGGACGTCAGGCCGACAAGAACCTTCGTCAGAAGGTTCTACTATATCCTTACCTATCCTATCCTTACCTATCCTATCCTGTGTATACACAGGGGGTGTATACACGGTGCTGTCTGTGATTGCCTCGGGAGCAGCGGGGTCGATCCTGTGATATGCGCCGTTCGGCTCGATTTCAAGGGCTGCCTTTTCATCGGTGTACTTGGTCTCACGGTACCGATCCCGCTGCAGGTAGTTGTTTATGCGCCAGTGCTTGATGACCACGACGCCGCTGTCGAAGGGTATCAGAAACTTTTTCGCAAGCAGGAGTCGAAGATCATCTTCCTGGGCTCCACACTGGCGCATAATGGATTTCGGATTGTTGACGAATCCGTCATCGTCAGCCACCATGCCAAGCGTCATGTAGAGGCACCTGGCGCCGAGGCTCATGTCAAGGAAGGCGTCAGAAAGGACGATTGTTCGGGCGAACATTCGCCGTTCTGCCATGGTGATACCTCCTTAGAATGGAAGCTCGGAATCGTCATCCTCCAGCAGGGCGTAGTCGCCGGCCATCGGTGTCTGAGATCCGGGAGCGCCGGAGCCATAGCCGCCGGTAGTGGCAGCTGCGGAGTAGCCGCCGGCATAGCCACCGCCAGAGGGAGGACCGCCGCGAGCGGGCGGGGCGTCGTAGTCGTTGTAGCTGCCGGCGTAGCTGTTGCCGTTGCCGCCGTCCTTCTTGGACTCTCCGAAGTAGACGTTTTCAGCCACGACCTCGGCGCTGGTGCGCTTCTGTCCGTTGTTGTCGGTCCAGTTGCGCATCTGCAGCCGGCCGGAGACCACGGCCATGCGGCCCCTGGCGAAGTATTTGGAGACGAATTCGCCGGTGCTGCGCCAGGCAACAATGTCGATGAAGTCAGCCTCCCGCTCGCCGGTCTGCTGGTTGGCGAAGTCCCGATCCACAGCCAGCCGGAAGGAGGCGACGGCGACGCCGCTCTGGGTGCGCCGGAGCTCCGGATCACGGACCAGGCGGCCCATAAGGACGATGTGGTTAAGCATCGGCCTCACCGTCCTCCTGGAGCATCGTATAGCCGGCGTTGGCACACAGGAACATCAGAATGCTGTTCCAGGTGTACTGGAACTGCTTGCAAGCCGCCTGGTCGTTGCAGACGTTGGCGATCAGATCCAGCGTGGCCTCCTTGCGGAGCAGCATCTTGTACTCGTCCAGCGGGATGAAGATGCCGTTCTCGACGGTCTCTTCGGGGAAGGTGTTGTCGGGCAGCGCCTCGACGGTGAGCGTGCAGGGGGTGCAGGTGTTCTTCTTTCCGAACATGATAAACTCCTTTCATAGCCCGTATCGGGCAAGTTCTTCGGGCGTGGCCGTCTCGATGCCGAGCTCCTGGGCCTCGTGGATGGTGCCGTCGATCAGACGGGCCATTTCCTTGGTGTCCAGCTCGTGGGTCTGTTTGAAGACCAGGTAGCACTTGAAGGCCTTGCCGTTCTCAATGCGATCTTCGATGAATTTGGTGTAGGGGTAGATGTACGAGGGCTAGACGGAGGCGGGGAGCTTCAGGCCGATCAGCATGCCGTCATCGTCCCGGGCATAGGTGCCGTACTCGGTATTGAGCAGCCGCTTCACTTCGTCGATCCCGAGGCCGCGGGCCTCCGCGATCTTGCCGACCAGGAGATGGAAGTAGGCGTTGGCGTTCTTCGAGCGGGTGCGCCGATGCTTCCGGATCTCGATTTCGACGTCCGTGTCCTGGAGCTTCCGGAAGCCTTCCCGAAAGTCGGTTTCCAGCTCTACCGTGACCCGCTGCTTGCCGTTCATGCTGCGGGTCAGGTCTATCAACCGGCCCTTCATTTAGCTCTCCAATATTTGTGATAGTCATCAAGAAGGCCTTCCGAGCTTAACCATCTGATGAAGTTTCTGATCAGCTCAGCAGCCGAACAGCATTCATTCGGGTGATAAATCTCGGTATAGAGTTCTTCGCCGTCGCTGACAAGATAGATGAACTCATAAGCTTCCGGGACGAGGTAAAAATAGAACGGGTGTTGAGGGCTTTCGCGGTATGCCCCCGCAAGATCCAGAGATCCAAAGCTCTTGTTTTTATACTTGACGTCGTAAATGACTCCAGCCTTAAGAGCGTCGAGGACCCCGTGAATGACGTAAACAGAACCATCCACAGCAATCTCACGGGAGACTCTAACTTGGATCTGAGCGCCACGCAAGCGACTTGCAACGGCGTTCACACCTTTGCGCCATTCATACCGCGGCGGAACATTAGATACGGCTGCACGATAACACTCAGTTTCAAAATTGATGCCGTTTTGCATCTCGGGCGTAGGCGCGATTGGTTCTTTATGCAGCGACTTGATGAAAGAAGCCCTTGCGTCTTCTTCGCCTCCCTCATAACAGTCAAAAATATAATTCCACGATGACAGGAGGGACTGGGTAATCAGATACCGATCCATATTATTCAGCATCCCCTTCCGGTTTCGGGCTGATATACTCCTTGCCGGCCGGATTATAGACGATCCCGATTTGTTTTGCCTTTGCCGCGAGCATTGCGGAGGCTTCGCGTCTTGACGTCAGTGCGTGATCTAAACCGGGAAGGACGGCAAGAGCGGCGTTCGCAGATTCCGCATCGACCACACCATCCACAATGCGACGAACTTCGGACATCGTGCTTTCATAAGCGGAAAGCATAGCCTTCAGGCTGTCGCTTTCTGCCTGCATGTTCGTCCTGGCCTTCTCAAAAAGCCGAGCGAGGAAGTCGTTGACGTCTCCCTCTTTGAGCTGAGGAATGGGGATCTGCCCTTCAATACCGTGGCAACCCTTGGCGAAGTATTCCTGATCCGGAGTGAAGCACGCAACACGCTTTCCGTTAATCATCTGAATATAAGCGCCGAAGTCGATGCCCGTCCAAACGGTATTTCTGAAAGAGCCCTCGCAGCGGAGCCGCTGCACAGGATTACCGTCTTTGTCGGCCTTCTCGTCACAGTGGAAGATGTAGACCACGTTCTTGTGCATCGTGTTTTTGATGCGGTTGATGAAGCTTTCAAGCTCGGACTTGACATGGCCGAAGCCTTTCAGCCCGTTGAAGGTCCCGCTCTTGGTCTTGGCGTCGGGTTTCGTCCTCAAAGCCCAATCTTTGAGATAGTTCACAAGCGTCTCGCAGGTGTCGATGACGATGGTGGTTGCTTTTTCTGCCTGTGGAGTTTCGAGATCCTGAAGGACCTCCTCATAGGTGGACGCTGTCAGGACAGAGGCGAGGGCGTAGTGAACACCTCTTACTCTTGATGCGCCACGTTCCAGATTGATCAGGAGCGTATCTGCTCCAAATTTCCCGTCGGAAAGCGCAGTTGTCGTTTTGCCGATGCCGGGAGGCCCGTAGAGGATTACTCCGAAGGTCTCTTTGCTAAAATCCATTTGGTATCCCTGTTCGATCATGTTTTTTCTCCTTTCAAGTGATGAATTGTTGGAATGTCTTGGTGAAGTGGCGGTACAGCTCGTCGGCCAGCAGATCGCTGAGGCCCGTGAAGTCAAGGCCATCATCACGATAGTCTTCATCCAGGATGGCGACGTCGCCGACGATCGGGGTGCCGTGAAACTGTGTCCCATACAAAAGGCTTGCGAATACATTGAAGGGAAGATTGAGGAGACGGCCTTCTTCGTTTACGGCCATCACAAGGCTGCCGGAAAGGTACATGGGCTTGACCCTTTCGATGTCGCCCCCTACGACCTTACGCAGCGAGGCGTAGAGGGAGCCGTCCTTGACCTCCAGATCCCGGATCTCGATTTTGCCGCCCGTCGTGAGGACGATTGCCTTCTCGGTCATTGGTAGAACTCCTCCCTCGTGACCATGATGCGCTCGTGGCACTTCGCGCCGAAGTTGTGGCCCATCTTGCACATCTTGGTCTTCTGCCAGTTTTCCTCCGTATACCAGAAGGCACAGTTCAGGATGCCTTCGATCTTGTCCGGGTGGAAGGCCCGGAAGAGGTCACAGGCAATATCGCAGTTCGGGGCAATGATCTCGGTCCAGCCTCCGACGAAGGGCTGACCCTCCAGCCCGTAGGTGAAATAGAACTTAGCCATCGTATTCCTCCTCTTCCAGCACGTCGGCAGCATCGTCGGAGGAGAGGCAGCGATTGCAGGCGAAGGTCTCTCCGTAGAGGTTGCTGTAGACGGTGTGACAGGGCAGGCCGCAGATCGGACAGATGTAAACCTTTCTCTTGGGCTCCTTGCCGTCCGGGTAGCCGGTGCGCTCCATGTTGGCGATCACGGGATGATCAGGGATATTCATTGCGCACCACCTTTCCGATCAGATCAGCCAGCCAGGCTTGGTTGGTGTCGTAGCCGTCGGCCTCCATACGCTCCTTCAGGAGCCGGTAGTCTTCGTCCGGCAGCCGTGCGGAGATGCGGCAGGTCAGGCGGCGGGGATCGGGCTTCGGCTGATGGAGCAGGGGGACCAGCTCTGGGGCGAAGGTCTGATAGACCAGCTCCTGGGCGTCTCTGGGGAGCTCCGTGCCGTACTCCCTGCTCTCCACCTTGGAGAGCGTCGGCGCGTCGAACTTCGGGTAGAGTTGCCGCACCACGGCCACGATCTCCCGGGCGGGGATGCCGCGGGTGATCCGCAGCTCCTTCAGCGTGGGTAACTTAGCCATAAGCAAAACCCTCCTTGACGGTGCTGGAAAACCGTGGTACACTTGCCTTGTGGGTGTGTCCGGTTCGTCCGGCGCTTCCTGAGGCCGTTCCAGGTGCGAGCTGGGCGGCCTCTCTTTGTGGCTCCTTACAGTTCTTAATCTCGTTTCGCCTCCATTCTTTTTTGATTCATGCGTTGCTCATGCCACGTAGCCCATCGGCAGTTTTCAGGAGAATACGGACCATCTGGATCAATTCTGTCAATGGTAAGCGCGTCGCTATAGCCGTTTGCAAGAGCCCATGATCGGAATGATTCAAAGTCGCTTTTCCATTGGTCGCAGACGAAAACGCCTTTCCCGCCGTAATAGCTGTAGCTGCTGTGATTTGGATTACCGCACCTTTCTTTCATGCCTTGCCAAATCCTAAAGAGCCGCGTTCCTGTGCCGCCGTGGGTAGTGTTCATGATGATCGTATGTTCGCTGTTGTAGCATCCACAGGATTTTGTGCGGCCAGCTACAAGGCGGGTAAACATCACCTCGCACATGTTCCCGCAGTCGCAACGACAAAGCCATATCGCCTTGCCATGTTTCGTCTTCCCAGTCGGCTTTATGGCCGTGAGTTTTCCGTACCTGTTGCCACTAATAACCGGCGGGTATACCCGTTTGACCATAGCCGGAGCGGTCGATGCAATTTCGCGTTGCAAGCATCCACAGCTTCGCGTTGTTCCAGATCTGAGCGAATAGCCGAGAACGATCTTGGTTTTTCCGCAATCGCAGCGGCACAGCCATTTGTCTTTTCGGTCCTTTGTTCGACCAGCTTCCTCAACTACGGTCAAGCGTCCAAATCGTCTTCCAACCGTTTCTGTCACTCTCCTTTCTTGAAGGCTTTTTCAAGCCGGTCTCTCAGTGCGAGGCGCTTCTCCAGCCGCTCCACGTCGCTGCGGGAGGCGGCCAGGAGTTGGAGCGCCGTGTTGTAGCCCTCGGTCAGAGCGGCGAAGAGATCCATGCGCTCCGGCCAGGCTTCGTCCTCCACGGCGGCAGGGATGCCGCTGGGGCCGACCATGATCGGGTACTTGGCGTCGCGGATCAGAGCCGCGAGCTGTTCCAGCTCAGTGCTCGTCATCGTAGATCGCCTCCCAGTCCGCGTCCATGGCGTGCTTGCGCCGCCGCCAGAAGGACACAGCCCAGCAGACGGCGCCGATCAGGAGGGCCAGCAGGATCGGCCCGAGGCTCACCAGGAAGGTCAGCCCGACTTCTTCAAACAGACTCATGATTTTGGCTCCTTTTTGTTGGGCGCTATTTTACGCCCGTTTCTTTCTGAACGTGTCTCGAACGGCCCTGATTTCAGGTAACGCCGGATGGGTTGCTCGTGAAAGATACTCGGCGATTGCCTGTTCGGTGATCCAAACTTTCCCGCCAGGACGCCGCTGGATATAGGCAAGCCGCCCGGCCTTTCTCTCATTGTCGATCGTGTTGATGTTGACACCGAGGCGTTCTGCGGCTTGCTGTCGGGTTAAGAGATTCATTTTTTCACCTCGCTTTCTGCCGCCGCTTCTGTTTTGCTGATAGTTCACTCTGTGAACATCGAGCCAAAAAAAACGGGCGCAACTTGCTTCTCCTGGATGTCAAGCACAGAAATCAACGTCTCCATGTCGGCCTTGCTGGGCTGCTGCGTGCCATTGGCGATTCTGGAGGCCTTATTTCTTTTCCAGTTAGCCGCTGTTGCGAACTCTGAGATCGACCTGTATTTAGTAAAAATCAGGCCTCTAAGTGTCAGTTCCATTCGTCTCACCCCCTTTGTTGGTTCACTGTGTGAACCTTTATGGAGACATAGTAGCACAGTAACATCTGTTTGTCAACCACTAAATGAACATTTTGCTTGATTTTTTGTTCACTATGTGCTTAAATATAGGCAGAGCAAACTTGTAAAGGAGGGCTTGCAATGAAAGAATCGAATTTTAATAAAGAAAGATTTCGCGAAGCGATGGGAGATATGACAGCAGTAGAACTTGCTGCAAAATTGGGTTGCACCAAATCAAGTATATCCATGTATTTGAGCGGACAAAGGGAACCGTCCAAGATGGCTATTCAGTTGATTTCTTTGATTCTTGGCGTTAATCCTGCCTGGCTCTGTGGGCTTGACGTTCCGAAGTATTCAAATGCCAAAATAATATCAAAAGAACCCCTTGGTTCTGCCGAAACTGAACCAAGGGGCGAAAAAGAGACTTTGCTTCTGGAATTGTTGCATCGGCTTACTGAGGATCAGAAGGATTCCTTGCTTCATCTTCTTGAAGGTGTTGTTGCACAATCGAAATAAGCGTGTTCTGCTGATCGACACTTAGGAGACGAAACAGTCCGAGAATTCGTACATCTTTATCGGTCATTTTATTTCCTTTCCGCCGTGGCGCCATGGCTGTTTTCTGCGCAAAGAAAGTATATCATATCGTATTCTGTTTGCAAGCAATTGTTATTTTTTAACGTTTAAGTGAAGGATTTGATGCACATGGTATTTGCATTTGTTGTTGCTCTCATAATACTTGCCTGTGTTCTTATTGCAAAAAAGAAACAAAAGAGCAGTGCTGCCCCGTCTACCTCGTTTCATGCGCAACGCGAAGCCACATTTGCTCCCCCACAAAACAACAGTCCATTCACTGCTGAAGAGCAAAAAGTATTAGCCGACGTCCAAAATCATTTTAACAAACGTGATGTAACTGTAGACGATGTTGAAACTTATATCATTGATAGCATAGATACCACATTTCAGTCAATGAATGGATGGAGAGAATGGGATAAAACCGTGCACGTTGCTCCTGGACAAGTGACTCGAATTAGAAGGGCTGCCGTAGAAAAACTAAAAACAATGTGCTACGATGCCCGTTACAAAATCGGAGTTGTCGAAGGTAGCAGCGGGGATAAGTACTTGGTTTCCGCTAAACGGTGCAGTTGTCCAGACTACCGTGACAGGAGGTTACCATGTAAACACATGTATTCTCTCGCAATGACTCTCGACGGTAATGACGAATTGATGCTAAACTGTGACTATCCAAAACCTTTTTCTGGTTTGAGGTTTGGACTTGCTGGAAGATTTTCGACCGGAAAAGATGACCCGAACGGAGTTCGAGCAATCATAAATCGCCGCGGTGGTGTTTGGGATGGAACTCTTACTCCGAAAACAAGTGTTGTGGTCATGGGGGTCGGCGCAACGGAATCAAAGATCGCTTACGCAAGTCAGTATGATATGGTGATTTGGAGCGAGACGGATGTTTGCTCCGTTTTTTCGGAGCACGCGGAGGATGATTAACAGTGAATGAGCGCCAACAAATTCACATTGAATCGATTGACAGCGGAAGGCTGGCTGCTCTTGCTTATGCAACTATTGACCTATATCGGAGAGTCATTTCGACGCCAGAAGGAAAAGAAATGCTTGAGCACAAGAAGGACGAGCTCCGAGCTAAGGGGATAATCTAACGGATTACACGCAAGGTGGTGATGACCAATGCCGAGGCCCAAGAAACCTGTGTATGAGTATGTTGAAAAGCTGGAGCGTTACCGCAAGCGGATCAAGGATGCTGATGGGAAATATGTTGCTATTTACGGAAAGACCCCGGCAGAGCTGACACAGAAGATCGCCGAGGCCGAGGCGCAGATCAAGGACGCAAAATTTCGTAGGGAAAATCCAACCGTCCGGGAATATGCGGAAAAGTGGCTGACAATGCAAGCAGCCAATATTCGCGCATCAACGCTGGTCGATTATACCTCCTGCGTGAAAATCTACATCATCGGTACGCTGGGAGATCGCTTCATGTGCGAGATTACAGCCGATGACGTGAAGCTGGCGATCACAAAAGCTGCTGAAAAGTCTGCCTCGGTCTACCGCAAGACCCAAATGCTTTTCAAACAGATATTCCGGTCCGCAGAGGAAAGTGGCATAATTGATCATTCGCCATGTGAGAAATTGAATCCAAAGGGCGGCAAGCCTCCCCAAGAGAAGGTTGCTCTGACCAAGGAGCAGGAGACGGTGCTTGTTGATTCTGTTGCAGGCTTGCCAGTCTATCCGTTTGTGATGCTCGGCCTGTATGCCGGCCTTCGCAGAGAGGAATCCTTGGCCTTGCAATGGGATTGCGTTGTTCTCGATGGCGACGCCCCACACATTTCTGTTCGTCGCACTTGGCACATAGAGAACAATCGTCCAGTCATTGAGGACGAGTTGAAAAGCAAGGCATCAAAGCGTGATATCCCCATCCCGCCGAAGCTCCAGCATTGTCTGGCCAATGTCAAGGCCGCCAGCAAGTCTACGTTTGTGATTTCAAACAGTGACGGCGGCCCGCTCTCCGGAACACAATGGCAGCGCTTATGGCAATACGTTGTTACCCGTACCACAAAAGAACGCACCTATACCAGGTACAAAGACGGCGAGAAAACGAAACGCACTGTGATACCTGTGCTTGGAGAAAAAGCGCGGCATAACAACACGGTCGTATACACGATGGACTTTATCCCGACGCCACACCAGCTCAGGCACACCTATATCACAAATCTGCTGCTTGCCGGTGTTGACGTCAAAACTGTCCAATATCTTGCTGGACATGAGCACGCCAGGATCACGCTGGACATCTATGCGCACCTGACCTACAATCGTCCCGTTGATCTCAAAGATAAAGTAAACAGGGCCTTTTCGGGTTAATTTTGAGGTTAAATTTTTGAGAGCATGTAAAAATTCGTTGATAATTCAGGGGTTTTCTTGTTGCAATGTGAGAAGTACGGTCTGAAGGCCGCCCGCCGCGCGCCTCAGTTC
>JAFYAB010000048.1 GCA_017540945.1 Oscillospiraceae bacterium
GTAGTAAATGCAAAATAATAAATATCCCCACTAATGGAATAATTTGCTGGATGGAATACTTGATCACCGGTGTAGTGTTCATCCGTTGCGCCGGCAGATGCTGGGGTTACGCCTGCCTTCATTTTCATAATAGCTCCGCAAGTTGCCATCTTATGATACCATCTGCCATTTGCCGATTTTTTATCCATGCGTGAAAATCTTCGCCCATAGGACCATTTTCGCCGAAAGGAATTGTATCTCCATAAACAAAGGCAAGCATAGACCCGCCTGGTTTCAAAACGTAGTTTGCAGCAACACGCTTAATATGTATTAGCCACGAATAGATAAATCTTGTGAAATGTATATTGTATATTAAGTATTTCTTCAGGACACCACTTGTTGGCTTTGAATAACCTGATTTCTGACCAGGGTACAAATTTTGTTTGCGCCGATTGCAGAACCATAGAAGTTATAAGTTGTATAACCTGCGGGTGCGCTATAAAATCATTATACTGAGATACTGGCGCCAAAGTTCCCCTCCTCATTTTGGTTCACATTATAAGAGAATTAGTTTTCCGTCTAAAAATCAATAACTGCAGTTTACATTCACGTCCAGCGTCTGATGTTTTTTGCTTATAGTTGCTCCCTGCCCTTTTTAATAGTATCGCAAGGAAGAAGTAAAATCAACCAATATATATAAAACATATGTAAAATAAAATATATGTATATTGTTTCCTTAAGATAGAGGGATGATCTCTTGCCTGCGTGGGCGTACAATGAGTGCGCCACGCGGGCAAGAGATCATCCCCGTGTTTTTTTGCATTAGCTTAAGTTTCCGTCCTTATCGCAGCTAAGCGACATATTGACGTTCGCTGTTGGGAGCGTTATGCCGTCATATCTTTTCCCGAGAACCACAGCGGTCTGAGCAGTAAAGCCGCTGCAGGAAGTGTTTTCAGATAGCGTTGACCAGCCGGATTCATAAAACGTGATGGTTGTGTTTGCGTCGTCACAAGAGGAAGTGACTCCATTGTAGGAAAAAAGACCGGTCAGTTTTACGCGCCAGATGAGAGTGTCACTGCTGTTATAGTAAGATCTTATGATGCTTCCAACCTTGTGATGCAGTATTCTGGAGGGCTGTACTTGAGTAATTGAGGTTTCTTCGCGACTTCCGTCTTCAAAAAACACGACTGAACGTGCAACAAAGAACTCTTCCTGATGGTAGTCAGCGGAGACAAATAAGTTAAAAATGTGGAAAACGAGAATCAGCGTAATGAAAAATACAACAGGAGAAAAGAATCTTCTTTTCATGCAACCGCCCCTTCCGGTATAGAATGTCATGTATCAGATCCTGAATTGTTGATCACGCATTCTTGTATTTCTTGTATGGAATAACCGTCAATATATTTCTGCAGTTTCGAGTTCACACAGCACAAGTGTACGCACCAAGTCAGAAGAACCAAAGCTGCGATTACGATTACAATTTTAGAAATACGACGTTTGTGCCGCATGCGTTTCAATAAATCAGCGGTAGTAGTGCTTTCCAGACATGAGGCAGCAACAAGCTCCGGCGCTCCGAATCGCTCCCGGATCGCCTCCTGACTTGCGTTGGGCATTTCCATACAGAAGTTTTCCAGACTTTGTTGTAATGGCGCTGTAATCTTTTTGCTGACTACTCTGCCGCAGGGCAGAAGACGACACACTTGATGGAAATACCTGCGGCATGCTTTATTCATTTGACGGTACATTGCTTTCTCCCTCTACGATCCGCAGCACGCCCTGTACTACGGTCTTATACTCTTGAATGAGCTGTTCCAAATAGACCCGGCCCTCTGGTTCCAAGTGGTAATAGATCCGTGTCATGCGTTTGCCGACCAGAACCCTTTTGGCAGAAATACAGTTCGAGTCCTGGAGCTTATACAGTACTGGATACAGTGCCCCTTCCTGCATACAGAGCGCACCAAAAGATTGCCTTTCCATCTCCTGGACCAGCTGATACCCATACATATCCGATTGCTTCAACAGGCTCAACAGCACCAGTGAGGCGACGCCTCTCTGGTAGTTGGCGGCATTATGATGTTCTGACATTGCAATACCTCTCTAATACAACACTAACATAAAATAATGGAAACATCAATATATATGTAATATAAATAATATCATTGACAACTGCAAAGATCTATGGTATAAAAAAGTGAAGAGTTGAATATTTATAAAGAAAGGAATGACACGATTATGCACTATCGAAGACGACTCATTTGTTTGCCGATTGTTGTTCTACTTATAATATCTGTCGTTTGTACAGCATTTGCATCAGAGTAAGATATATGATAGTTATCCTGTATCACTAATGACAATCGAAAACTCCAGCAGTAATACTAGCGGTGTGGTAGATTCGCGCCCATGGGATACGATTTACAGAGTAGAATATATTACAGATTTTTCATTATTTGACTATTATGATTTAGACGGCGCTCAAAACAACTATCCTCACTAAAACGCATAACGAAAGGAGCAAAAATGAAAAGATTAGTTTTTTCGCTTTGGGCGGTTTTGCTTGTATTTCTGATAGGCTGTAAAGCAGCCGGAGCTGGGACGATTCCGCAGTTGCCGGAGACGATTCAGAATTCCGACGCCACAGAGCGTGGGAGAGATGAAAACGATATCATCCCGCAGCTGCCGGGGACGGTACAAAATAACGATATTACCGAAGGAGTTATCACGATCGTTTTATACCAAACAGACGAACTTGATACCGTCTATTTCTTCGAGAATGCCGAGGGCAAGGAATTAAGAGTGGGCAGACCTGGGAGATCAGATCAGATAAGCGGAAGTATGGAGACGCTTTCATCCGGGAATATTTACCCAGGCGGTAATACGATTACCGTACCATTCAGCACATCTTTCCGATGCAGCACAGAGCCGATTGGAAAACCATTTGCGAATATGATGATTGGCTGCGGGAAGGCAGCATACAGCCTTGACGCGCAGGGGATCGAGACGGTGTGTTTCTCCGTGGACGGCGTCCGTTTTTCAGGGCATAACGTCTCCTATACGCTGTGTATTTACAGTGAAATGAAGGTGTTGGAGCTGAAAGGCAAGGGTGAAAGCGAGCTTTGCGTTCTTCGGGACGGGGAAACGCTGACGCTGACCGCAGCTCATGACTGCGAGGTTTGTCTGCGGGAGCTTCAGAGCTATGAGATCCTGCTCCAAAAGACCCAGCCCGCCCTTGAGCCGCTGAAAATCGAGCATATGAACAGCGAAGAATAGACGACCACGACAAGAACAGACAGAGGTCGGTCCCCGATCCTGGAACGCAGGACAAGGACCGGCCCCTGTTTTTTGTGGCGCACACTGTGCGCCGCTGCGGGCGGGGTACGACATAGTGCACAGTGTGCGCCGCTGCGGGCGTGCTAAAAATCAATGGGCAGCCCCAGCCGGCGGTACATGGTCTTTTTGACGGCCCGGAGGATGTTTTCGTAGCCGGTGCAGCGGCAGAGATGGCCGCTGAGCAGCTTGCGGAGCTCCTCGTCGGAGTAGAGCTTGTTCGCCTCCAGGATCTCCACCGCGGTCATGATGAAGCCCGGGGTGCAGAAGCCGCACTGGATGGCGGTCTCGTCGATAAAGGCCTGCTGGATGTCGGAGAGCTCCCCGTTGGGGCCCGTCAGGCCCTCCAGGGTGCGGATGTGCCTGCCCTCGGCCCAGACCGCCAGATAGATGCAGGAGTTGAAGGCCTCGCCGTCGATCAGCACGTTGCAGGCCCCGCATTCGCCCACCTCGCAGCCCTTTTTCACGGAGGTCAGGCGGAAATCGTTGCGGAGCATGTCCGTCAGGGAGGCCCGCACGTCCACGACCTTCTCCACGTCCTTGCCGTTGATGTTGCAGCGGACGACCTTATACTGGCTCATTCGATCACACCTCCCGCCCGTTCAATGGATTCCGTCAGAGCCCGCCGGGCCATCTCCACGGCGATGTGCTGGCGGAAGGCCTTGGAGGCCCGCCAGGAGTCCCGGGGATTGATGTCCAGCAGGACGGCCAGGGCAAATTCGTCGATCATGTCCCGGGTCAGGGGGGAGCCGTTGGCCACGGCCTCCGCCGAGGGGACCCGCATGGGCACCGGCCCGGCCACGCCGTAGGCGGCCCGGCAGCGGCGGATGTACTTCCGGTCGGGGCTCAGCCGCACGTTGACGGAGCAGCCCAGGGAGGCGATCTCCATGGCGTTGCGCATGCCGTATTTGATGTACTTGCCGAAGCAGTTCTCATAGCTCTCCTTCGGGATCAGGATGGCGGTCTGGATCTCGCCCTCCTCCGCCCGGATGTCCACCACGCCGGCCTTGATGTAGAAGTCCTTGATGGGGAGCCTGCGGACGCCGTTTTTGCCCGTCAGCTCCACGATGGCCTCCCAGGCGTGGAGGGTGGAGGCGGAGTCCGCGGAGGTGACGCCGTTGCAGGTGTTGCCGCCGATGGTGCCGATGTTGCGGATCTGGGGGGAGCCCACCTGGTCCACGGCCTCGCCCAGCACGTTGATGTATTTCTGGATGATGGGGTCCTTCGTGATGTGGGAGAAGCTGGTCAGGGAGCCGATGCGGATGTTCTCCTCCTCGTCGATGGAGACGCCCCGCATCTCGTCGAGCATATAGATGGAGATCAACTCCTTACCGGCCCGCTTGCCCTCCCGCATCTGCACCAGCACGTCGGAGCCGCCGGCGATGATCTGGGCCTCGGGATGCTCCAGCCGCAGCCGGATGGCGTCCTGGACGCTGGTCGCCTCGTATAAGGCTTTTATATCATACATGGGATTTCCTCCTCGAATTGGATGTAGCGCGGGCAACCTGCCCGCAATTCCCGCCTGCCGTGATTCACGATTCATGATTCGTTTTTCAGTCTTAGGTCACCCCCCCGTCCCATTTTGCATTTTGCATTGAGTTTCCGAGCGGGGAGCGACGGGGCGGACGGCAAAGTGCCGTCCCTACGGCGCCGGCGTGTCCCTCCAGGGGTCGTGCACCAGCCCTGCCTCCGTAAACGCCGCGAAGAGCGTGTGGGGATTGATGGGCAGCTTGTCCACGGCCACGCCGGTGGCCTGCAAAATCGCGTTGCGGATGGCAGGGGCGCCGGAGCAGGCGGGGGGCTCGCCCAGGGCCTTGGTGCCGTAGGGAGAGGTGGGCTCCGGGTTCTCGATGAAGCAGGCCTCCAGCTTCGGGTGATCCATGAAGGTGGAGAGCTTGTAGTCCAGCAGGTTGTTGTTCAGGGGTCTGCCGGTCTTCGGGTCGAAGATCAGCTGCTCCGACAGGCCGAAGCCGATGGCCATGGACATGCCGCCGTGGACCTGGGCCTCCGCCAGGGCCGGGTTGATCAGATTGCCGCAGTCGTGGACGTTGACGATCCGCTTCACCTGGGCCCTGCACATGGGGATGTCCACCTCCACCTCGGCAAAGGTGCAGCCGAAGGAATAGGCGTTGTTGCGGATGGTGTAGGTGCTCTCGGCGGTGAGATGCTCGGAATGGACCGGGTTGTACTGGGCCGTCATGGACAGCTCCTTGAGGCTCATGAGGACCTTGCCGTCCCCCTTGCGGACGATGTTGCCCTCGACGATCTCCATGCAGTCCGGGCTCTGGCGGGTGAGCTCCTGGGCGTATTTCAGGATCTTCTCCTTCAGAAGTCCCGCGGTCTGGCGGATGGAGAAGCCCGCCACGTAGGTCTGCCGGGAAGCGTAGGCCCCCAGACCCGTGGGGGTGATGTCCGTGTCCTGGCAGGAGACCACGTGCACGTCCCGGTAGCTGGCCAGACCCAGGGCCTCGGCGGCCATCTGGGCGTAGGCGGTGTCGGCGCCCTGGCCGATCTCCGTCTCGCCGCACTGCATGGTGACGGTGCCGTCCAGATTCAGCTGCATCCGGTTGGAGGAGGTCTCCAGGGAGATGGGATAGACCGCGGTGTTGTACCAGAAGGTGGCCGCGCCGATGCCCCGGCGGATGGGGCCGGCGTCATGGCTGAATTCCTCCCGCTTGCGCTCATAGTCGATGAGCTCGGCGCCCTTGGCCATACACTGGCGGAAGCTGTCGTAGTAGTTGGTGTTGCCGGAGAAGGCGTCGTGGAAGCCCTGGGGCATGATGTTCAGCCGGCGGAACTCCACCGGGTCCATGCCCATGGCCCTGGCGCAGTCGTCGATGTTGGACTCGTCGGCAAAGCTGGCCTGGGGCATGCCGTAGCCCCGCATGGCCCCGGCGGCGGGCCGGTTGGTGTAGACGGTCCAGGCGTCGCCCTCCATGTTGGCGCAGGGATAATGCTGGGGGAAGGAGTTCACCGCCTTGGCTGCGATGGAGTGGCCGTGGGAGGCGTAGGCGCCCTGGTTGGACCAGAGCTCCACCTTCCGGGCGGCGATGGTGGCGTCGGGCCGCAGCCAGGTGACGATGTGGAAGCGGATGGCATGGCGGACCCGGTTGGAGACGAAGGTTTCCTCCCGGGAGCAGTCGATGCGCACGGGCCGCCCCCCCATCTGGGCGCAGCACCAGGCGCAGAGGGGCTCATAGAGGGCGTCCTGCTTGTTGCCGAAGCCGCCGCCGATGTAGGGCTTGATGATCTGAATGTCCGCCCAGGGCCGGCCCAGGGCCTGGGCCACGATGCGGCGGACGATGTGGGGGATCTGGGTGGAGGACACCACCGTGATCCGTCCGTTTTCCCCGTAGGCGAAGCAGCCGTGGTTCTCGATGTGGGTATGCTGGACCGTGGGGGTCTCATACCAGCCCTCCACCTTCACCAGGCCGGGCTCCCGGATGGCGGCCTGGTAGTCGCCCCTGCGGAAGTCCGTGTGCTTGAGGATGTTGTCGGGGAAGGCCTCGTGGAGCTGGGGCGCGCCGGGCTCCATGGCCTTCTGGGCGTCCAGCACAAAGGGCAGCTCCTCGTATGCTACCGTCAGGGCCCGGACGCCCTGATTGGCTGCCACCTCGTTCTCCGCGATGACCACCGCCACGTCGTCCCCCCAGTAGCGGACGTGCCGGTTGAGCAGATGCCGGTCCGCCACATCCTGGTGCCCCGGGTCCATGGACCAGGGGTGACCGGCGGTGGGGAAGGGAAGATCGGGGACATCGAAGCAGGTGAGGACCTTTACCACCCCTGGGATGGCTTCGGCCCGGGATTTGTCCACGGCCCTGACGATGGCGTGGGCCTTCTCCGCGTGCTTGATCCGCACGTAGAGGGCCTCCTGCGGCATCCGGTCCTCATAGTATTTGGTCCGGCCTGCGGCCTTGTCGTAGCCGTCCACCCGGACCTCGCTGATTCCGACCTTTTGCAAGTTGTTCCGCCTCCTTTTTGGGAGTATAGTTATGCAAAATAATTATAGCATATTCGCGGGAGACTGTACAGACCTTTTTTCAGAAAAATCGGGATTTGTAGAGCCGTAGGGGCCGATGCCCACATCGGCCCTTGCCCCGGTCGGCAGAGAGGGCCGATGTGGGCATCGGCCCCTACGGATGAAATCGCCAAATCCGAATTGTCCGCATTTCCGGAAAACAGCTTGACACTTCTGCCCTGAACTGCTACAGTAATACCAAACAGAAGGGGAGTGGTACGATGGAGATCGGCTGCGTGATCCTGGCGGCGGGGAACGCCGTCCGCTTCGGCGCGAACAAGCTTCTCGCTCAATACAAAAGCAAAGCTCTGCTCGAATGGGTCTTCGACGCCGTTCCGGAGGACAGGCCCGGCCCCGTGGCGGTCGTGACCCAATATCCCGCCGTGGCGGCGCTGGCGGAGGCCCGGGGCTTTTCGGTGGTCTGGAACCGGGAGCCGGAGCTGGGCATCGGTCATTCCGTGGCCCTGGGGACGGCGGCATTGGCGGAGCGCTGCGACGGCATCCTCTTCCTGGCGGCGGATCAGCCGCTGCTGCGCAGGCAGAGCCTGGAGCGGCTGCTGGGGCGATTTCTGGAGGACCCGAGCCGGATCGTCGCCGCTTCGTCCGGGGAGCACAGCGGCAATCCCGCGATCTTTCCCGCGGCCCTGTTCCCGGAGCTGGAGGCCCTCGCCGGAGACCGGGGCGGCAAGCAGATCATCCGCCGCTTCCCGGAGCTGGTGACAGAGCTTTCCGTGGACCCCGCGGAGCTGAGCGACGTGGATACCGCCGCAGACCTGGCGCGAATGTAAATCGGGATTTGTAGAGCCGTAGGGGCCGATGCCCACATCGGCCCTCTCTGCCGAGCGGGGCAAGGGCCGATGTGGGCATACTTCGTGACTCTTCGAGTTCGGCCCCTACGGATGAAATCGCCAAATCCGAATCTGTCGATCCTGTGCAAATAACTCTGTACTTTTCCGGGCAGCCGTGTTATAATAATACAAATCCAATAAAGAAAGGACGATCCCTATGAGCATCAAGCTGACCCCCGCCGAGATGGCGAAGTATATCGACCACACCTACCTGAAGCCCCAGGCCAGCCAGGCCGATATCCGCAGGATCTGCGACGAGGCCAAGGCCATGAACACCGCCTCCGTCTGCGTCAACCCCAACTGGATCAAATTCGTGGCCCAGGAGCTGGCCGGCACCGACGTGACCCCCTGCTGCGTCATCGGCTTCCCTCTGGGCGCCACCACCCCCAACGCCAAGGCCTTTGAGGCCGCCGAGGCCGTGGCCAACGGCGCGGGCGAGGTGGACATGGTCATCAACGTCGGCGCTGTGAAGTCCGGCGACTGGGCCCTGGTGGAGCGGGACATCGCCGCCGTGGTCACCGCCGTGGACGGCGAGGCCAAGGTCAAGGTCATCATCGAGTGCTGCCTGCTCACCGACGAGGAGAAGGTCCTGGCCTGCCAGGCCGCCAAGCGCGTCGGCGCGGATTTCGTCAAGACCTCCACCGGCTTCTCCACCGGCGGCGCCACCGCGGCCGATGTGAAGCTCATGCGCGAGACCGTGGGACCCGAAATGGGCGTCAAGGCCTCCGGCGGCGTGCGCAGCTATGAGGACGCCATCGCCATGATCGAGGCCGGCGCCAACCGCCTGGGCGCCTCCTCCGGCAAGGCCATCATCGACGGCTGCAAGTAAAATCCATCTCCTTATGAAGCCTTCCCCCGAGGGGGAAGGTGCCCCGGTGCGCACACCGGGGCGGATGAGGGGCGTACCGATAACAATAAATGTAAAGGAGAAAATACTATGAGAACCCCCATGATCGCCGGCAACTGGAAAATGAACAAGACCCCCGCTGAGACCAAGGCCCTGATCGAGGACCTGAAGAAGATCGAGAACCGCAGCGGCGCGGAAGTCGTGGTCTGCCCCATGACCGTCTGCCTGTCCACCGCCGCCGAGGCCCTGAAGGGCAGCAAGATCCACCTGGGCGCCCAGAACGTCCATTTCGCCGACAAGGGCGCCTACACCGGTGAGTGCAGCGCCGCTGCTCTGAAGGAGCTGGGCGTGGAGTACGTCATCATCGGCCACTCCGAGCGCCGCCAGTACTTTGCCGAGACCGACGTCACCGTCAACCAGCGCACCCTCAAGGCCCTGGAGGCCGGTCTCAAGCCCATCGTCTGCGTGGGCGAGAGCCTGGAGCAGAAGCAGCAGGGCATCACCAACGAGGTGGTCTGCCTGCAGACCAAGGTGGCCCTCCTGAACGTGGGCGAGAAGATCGACGACGTGGTCATCGCCTATGAGCCCGTCTGGGCCATCGGCACCGGCCTGACCGCCACCCCCGAGGACGCCAACGCCACCATCGCCGCCATCCGCGGCGCCATCCGGGAGGTCTTCGGCGAGGCTGCGGACCGGGTCCGCATCCTCTACGGCGGCTCCATGAACGACAAGAACGCCCATGACCTCATGGCCCAGCCCGAGATCGACGGCGGCCTGATCGGCGGCGCCTCCCTGGTGGCCGAGAAGTTCTCCGGCGTCATCAATTTCAACTAAACCCACCGTTTGGATCGGACTCCCGCCGCGGAAACACGCGGCGGGAGTTCTTTCTGCCGTCCCCTGTTCCGATTGACATTGCCCTTTGTTTGTGGTAAACTGGATCTGTCATTATAAGGGTTACTATGCGATTCTTGATCAAAGGAGTTGATTGCTGTGAAAACCCGGATCCTTGTGGCCCTGATCGGTCTGCCTCTGCTGCTGGTGATCGTACTGGTGCTGCCCTCCGCAGCGACGGCCATCCTGGTGGCGGCCATGTGCATTCTGGCGGTCTATGAGCTGCTGATCGGCGCGGGCTTCTGCAAGCACCCACGGATCTTTGTCTATTCCTGCTGCATGGCTCTGGCGGTCTGCCTCTGGAGCTGGCTGGGGCAGCCCCGGACCCTGGGCGTGCTCGCTCTGCTGGTCTATCTCTGCGCCCTCTTCGGAGAGATGCTGGCGGCCCACGCGAAGCTGGACTTCCGGACCGTCTGCGCCGCGATCTTCGCGGGGGCGGTGATCCCCTGGCTGCTCTCCGCCCTGATCCGGCTGCGGGTGCTGGAAAACGGCAAGTTCTTCATCATCGCAGTCTTCGTCCTCACCATGGTCCCGGACTCCGGCGCCTACTTCGCGGGCCGGGCCTTCGGCAAGCGGAAGCTCTGCCCCGTCATCAGCCCCCACAAGACCGTGGAGGGCGCGATCGGCGGCGTGGTCTGCACCGTGATCTGCATGGTGATCTTCGCCCTGGTGATGCAGTTCGGCTTTCAGTTCAGGGTCAACTACCTGCTGGCGGCGCTCTACGCCATCCTGGGCGCCGGAGCCTCCATGCTGGGCGATCTGACCTTCTCCGTCATCAAGCGCCAGGCCAAGATCAAGGACTATGGGACCCTGCTCCCGGGCCACGGGGGCATCCTGGACCGCTTCGACTCCACCACCGTGGTGGCCCCTCTGGTGGAGGCCCTGCTGCTGATCGCACCCTTTGCTACAAAGTAATAAGTAATAAGTAACAAGTAAGAAGGTAATTGTTCAGTCGCCCGTAGGGGCCGATGCCTACATCGGCCCTACCTACCGATTTTTACCTGCAAGCGAGGGCGGATGTGGGCATCCGCCCCTACGACGAAGGGGGCTACTGAATAGATACGTAAGAAGTAAGAAGTAAAAGGTGACGATTCGGATACTTATTACTTATTACCTATTACCTGTTTTGGGGGAGAAACTATGACAAAAACAATCTCAATTTTGGGCTCCACCGGCTCCATCGGGCGGCAGACCCTGGACGTGGTCCGGCACCTGCCGATCAAGGTCGCGGCCCTGACCGCCGGGACCAATGTGGAGCGCATGGCGGAGCAGGTGGCGGAATTCCGCCCCCGGCTGGTCTCCATGGCCACGAAGGAGGCCGCCGAAGCCCTGCGGGCCCGGCTGCCCGCCCCCGCCCCGGAGATCCTCTGGGGGGAGGCCGGCCTGCTGGCCGCCGCCACCGCGGAGGAGGCCGACACCGTCATCACCGCCGTGGTGGGCATGGTGGGCCTGAAGCCCACCATGGCGGCCCTGCGACAGGGCAAGCACATCGGGCTGGCCAACAAGGAGACCCTGGTCTGCGCGGGAGAGCTGGTGATGAAGACCGCAAAGGAGCATGATGCCGAGATCATCCCCGTGGACTCCGAGCACTCCGCCATCTTCCAGTGCCTCATGGGCAGCCGCCGCAGGGAAGAGCTGAAGCGGGTCATCCTGACCTGCTCCGGCGGTCCCTTCTTCGGCAGGAGCCGGGAGGAATTGAGAAACGTCACCCGGGACGACGCTCTGCGGCACCCCAACTGGAAGATGGGGGAGAAGATCACCGTGGACTGCGCCACCCTAATGAACAAGGGCCTGGAGGTCATCGAGGCCATGCGGCTCTACGAGCTGCCGCCCGAGCGGGTGGACGTGGTGATCCACCGTCAGTCCATCGTCCACTCCCTGGTGGAGTACGTGGACGGGGCCATGCTGGCCCAGCTGGGGGTGCCGGATATGCGCATCCCCATTCAGCTGGCGCTGACCTACCCCGATCGCGTGGAGAACCCGGCGCCGGGCCTGGATCTGCTGGCCTGCCCGCCGCTCACGTTCGCGGCCCCGGACCCGGAGACCTTCCCCTGCTTTGCCATCGCCCGGGCTGTGGCGAAGCAGGGCGGCACAGCCTGCGCCGTGATGAACGGGGCCAACGAGGCGGCCGTGGCGAAGTTCCTCCGCCGGGAGATCGGCTTCTACGAGATCTCTGATTTGGTGCGGCGCGCCCTGGACGCGGTGCCCTTTATCGCCGATCCGACGCTGGAGGAGATCCTGGAAGCGGATCGCCTGGCCCGCAGCGCAGCTGAGTAGGGGCCGATGCCCACATCGGCCCAAATGCAGCGCTTCCCCGGTTAAGGCGGGCCGATGTGGGCATCGCCCCCTACGAATTGAACATCCTGAAAGGGATCATGTGACATGACATTCTTCTATATTTTATTAGCCATTCTGATTTTCGGCTTCCTGATCTTCATCCACGAGTTCGGCCATTTTCTCACCGCCAAGCTCTGCGGGGTGCGGGTCAATGAGTTCGCCATCAACATGGGGCCCCGGCTCTTCGGCTGGAAGCGGGGGGAGACCCAATACTCCTTCCGGCTGATCCCCATCGGCGGCTACTGCGCCATGGAGGGCGAGGACCAGGACACCGGCGACCCCCGCTGCTTTGTCAACGCCGCCTGGTGGAAGAAGCTCATCATCCTCTGCGCCGGCTCCTTTATGAACCTGCTGACGGGCTTTGTGGTGATGGCGATCCTCTTTGCCACGGTCTTTGTCATGCAGACCACCGAGATCACCGGCTTCGATCCCGGCAGCGCCCTCTCCGAGCAGGGCCTCCGGGCGGGCGACGAGATCTGGTCCATCAACGGCCGCCGCACCTATATGCGGGACGACTTCGACCTGCTGGACGGCCGCTTTGACCCCACGGACGTGGAGCTGGTGGTGGTCCGGGACGGCGAAAAGCTGACGTTTGAGCACTTCAAAATGGAAAAGCGCTCCTTTGACGACGGCCAGGGCGGGCAGGTCCTGCGCTATGGCATCTACCTGGGCAGCTTTGAGGAGCCCTCCTTCGGCAGCGTCACCCGCTTCGCGGCGTATCAGTGCGTCGACTTCGCCCGCATGGTCTGGTACGGCCTCTCCGACCTCTTCACGGGCCGGGCCGGGCTGGACGACATGGGCGGTGTGGTCCGGGTGGTGGACGTGATGGTCCAGTCCGGCGAGGCGGCGAAGACCGTCTCCAGCGGCATTCTGAACGTGCTCTATCTGGGGGCCTTCATCGCGGTGAACCTGGCGGTGATGAACATGCTCCCCATCCCCGCCCTGGACGGGGGCCGGGTCTTCTTCCTGCTGATCAACACGGTCTATACCGCCGTCACCGGCAGAAAGGTGGACCCCAAGTACGAGGGTTATATCCACGCCGGCGCCATGATCCTGCTCCTGGGTCTCATGGCCGTCCTGCTGATCAAGGACGTGCTGCTGATTGTCAGACGATGATAAGCTTTTTCAACGTGTTTCATATGGCAATTTGAAACACACCACAATTATGCATTCTGCACTTTGCATTTTGCATTCCCAAAGAGGTAGACCTATGACAAGACAGATTCAGGTCGGAAGCGTTCCGATCGGCGGCGGCGCGCCCGTCTCCATCCAGTCCATGTGCAACACGAAGACCACCGACGTGGAGGGCTCCTTGTCCCAGATCAAGGCCCTGTACACCGCCGGCTGCGAGATCGTCCGGCTGACGGTTCCGACCCCGGAGGCCGCCGAGGCCTTCGGGCAGATCGCGGCGCGCAGCCCCCTGCCCCTGGTGGCGGACATCCACTTCGACTACCGCTGCGCCATCGCCGCGGCGGAGCACGGGGCCGCCAAGATCCGCATCAATCCCGGCAACATCGGGGGAGAGGACCGGGTGAAGGCCGTGGTGGACTGCTGCAAGGCCCATCACATCCCCATCCGCGTGGGCGTCAACGGCGGCAGCCTGGAAAAGGAGCTGCTGGAAAAGTACGGCCACCCCACGCCCGAGGCCCTGGTGGAATCCGCCTTCGGCCACATCCGCCTGCTGGAGAAGTACGGCTTCTATGACACCTGCGTGTCCATGAAGTCCTCCAACGTGCCCCTGATGATGGCGGCCTACCGGCTCTTTGCCTCCCGGTCCGACTACCCCCTCCACGTGGGCGTCACGGAGACCGGCACCGAGTACATGGGCACGGTCAAGTCCGCCATGGGCATCGGCGGCCTGCTCTGCCTGGGCATCGGCGACACCATCCGGGTCTCTCTCACCGCCGATCCGGTGAAGGAGGTCACGGCGGCCAAGGCCATCCTCAAGGCCGCGGGCCTGCGGAAGGACGGGGTCAACATCGTCTCCTGTCCCACCTGCGGCCGGACGCAGATCGATCTGATCGGTCTGGCGAACCGGGTGGAGGAGGCCCTGAAGGACTGCAAAAAGCCCATCACCGTGGCGGTCATGGGCTGTGTGGTCAACGGTCCCGGCGAGGCCCGGGAGGCAGACGTGGGCGTGGCCGGCGGCGACGGCTGCGGCGTGCTCTTCGTCAAGGGCGAGCTGAAGGAAAAGCTGCCCTACGACGAGCTCCTGCCGGCCCTGCTCCGATACGTAGACGCCATCTAAGTAAGTAATAAGTAACAAGTAATAAGGAATAAGTATCCATGTCGATTCGTATACCTGTTATTTTTTACCTATTACTTCTTACTTATTACCTATTACGTAATTGTTCAGTCGCCCGTAGGGGCCGATGCCTACATCGGCCCTACCTACCGATTTTTGCCTGCAAGCGAGGGCGGATGTGGGCATCCGCCCCTACGACGAAGGGGGCTACTGAATAGATACATAATAAGTAACAAGTAATAAGGAATAAGTTTCCATGTTGATTCGTATACCTGTTATTTTTTACCTATTACTTCTTACTTCTTACTTATTACCTATTACTTATTACTTATTACTTTTTCATTAATTGTTCAGTCGCCCGTAGGGGCCGATGCCTACATCGGCCCTACCTACCGATTTTTGCCTGCAAGCGAGGGCGGATGTGGGCATCCGCCCCTACGACGAAGGGGGCTACTGAATAGATACGTAATAAGTAACAAGTAATAAGGAATAAGTATCCATGTCGATTCGTATACCTGTTGTTTTTTACCTATTACTTCTTACTTATTACCTATTACTTATTACTTCTTCATTAATATAACGATGAACGATAACGTTTCGCTGCTGACCCTCTTCCCCGGGCTGGAGCTGGGGGAGGAGGCTGACGCGCTGTTACAACAGAATACGGTGGAAAAGGTCGATCTCCGCGTCAAGGAGCGGGAGGTCTCTGTTGTCGTGCGCAGCGCGGTCTGGCTGCCCCTGCCACTGCAGGCCCGGGCGGAGCAGGCGATCCGGGAGTGCTTCGAGCTCCGGGCCGTCCGGCTGGAGCCCCGCTATGATCCGGCCCTGCTGCCGGAGATGGATCCCGCCGATCTGACGGGTCTGCTGGCGGGCTTTTACCCTCCCGCGCCCGCCATGCTGGCGGGCTGCCGCTGGGAAACGGAGGGAAGCACCATCCACGTCCACCTGCGGGGCAACGGACTGTCGGAGCTGAAGCCCCATCTGTATCGGGCGGAGGGGTGGCTTTCGGAATGCTTCGGCACGCCGGTTCACATTGAGCTTCACGCAGGGAAGGAGCTGAGCGCCGAGGAGCTCTTCGCCGAGACGAAGCGCATCCGGGAGGAGGCCATGGAGAGCATCCCCGCGCCGACGCTGCAGGCCGCCGGGACAAGCGCTCCGGCCAAGGCCCGGGACCAGGCGCCGGATATGATCTTCGGCAAGCCCTTCTTCCAGGAGCCCGTTCCCATGAGCCAGCTGAACGCGGACATGTTCAAGGTCTGCGTGGAGGGCGAGGTTTTCGCCGTCAACCACAAGGAGCTGTCCAAGGCCAAGGCCTGGGTGGTCAGCTTCTACATGACGGACCACACGGGCTCCGTCTGCATCAATCAGTACATGGAGCAGGCCAAGGCCAAGCCGATTCTCGACGCCATCCACGGGCCCAACCCCAAAAAGCACAAGCCCGGCTCCTATATCCGGGTCTTCGGCAAGGTCACCGTCAGCCGCTACGACAACGAGCTGGTGATCCAGCCCTATTCCATCAAGGAAGTCCCCCGGCCCGTCCGGCGGGACACGGCCCCGGAAAAGCGGGTGGAGCTGCACCTGCATACGAAGATGTCCGCCATGGACGCCCTCACCGACACCGCCGAGGCCATCGCCCAGGCGGCGAAATGGGGCCACCGGGCCGTGGCCGTCACGGACCACGGCGTGACCCATTCCTTCACCGACGCCCTGGCCAACGCCAAGACCAAGGTGGCCGGGACCGACGAGCCCATCAAGATCCTCTACGGCTGCGAGGGCTATTTCATCAACGACATGGACACGGACGCCGCGCCGGAGCGGGCCAGAAGCTTCCGGACCTGCGTTTTCGGCGAGGGCGACGCCCCGTTGAACGGGGAGTTCGTGGCCTTCGACGTGGAGGCCACCGGCCTGTCGCCGGAGCGGGACCGGCTCATCGAGATCGGCGCCGCCCGGATGCGGGGGGACCAGGTGCTGGAGAAGTTCAACAGCTTTGTGGATCCCCAGCGCCTGCTGCCCGACGAGATCGTGGAGCTCACCGGCATCACGGATCAGATGCTGGAGGGGGCCCCCTCGGAGCGGGAGGCCGTGGAGAGCTTCCTGGCCTTCTGCGGGGATCTGCCCCTGGCGGCCCACAACGCCAACTATGATCTGAGCATGCTGAAGGCGGCCTGCCGCCGCCTGGGCCTGCCCTTCAACCCCACCTGCGTGGACACCCTGGGCCTGGCCTGGGACCTGCTGCCCCAGTTCACCAAGCGCAAGCTGGACGTGTTGGCGGAGTACTTCGAGCTGCCGGACTTCGCCCACCACCGGGCCACCGACGACGCCGTTACCTGCGGTCTGCTCTACGACCGCTTCGCCAAAATGCTGCTGGACCGGGGCGTGGACCGGCTCCGGGCCGTGAACCACGCGGCGGGGACCCTGGATTTCGGCTCCCGCCCCACCCCCAAGGACCAGCGCATCGGCCATATCCTCCTCTTTGCCAAGAATTCCCTGGGCCTGCGGAACCTCTACCGCCTGGTCTCCTACTCCAACCTCTACTACTTCCATACCCGCCGGGGCGGCAGCGGGGCCCCGGTGATCCCCAAATCCGAGCTCAGCCGCTGGCGGGAGGGCCTGATCGTGGGCTCCGCCTGCGAGGCGGGGGAGCTCTTCTCCGCCATCGTGGCGAAAAAGCCCTGGGAGGAGCTGAAACGCATCGCTTCTTTCTACGACTTCCTGGAGGTCCAGCCCCTGGCCAACAACCGCTTCCTGCTGCAAAACGGCATGGCCCAGTCCGAGGAGGAGCTGAAGGACTTCAACCGCACGGTGGTCCGCCTGGGCGAGGCCCTGGACAAGCCCGTCTGCGCCACCGGCGACGTCCATTTCCTGAACCCGGAGGACGAGATTTTCCGCCACATTCTCCTGGCCTCCAAGGGCTTTGACGACTGCGACCGGCCCAACCCCCTCTACTTCCGCACCACCGACGAGATGCTGGCGGAGTTCTCCTATCTGGGCCGGGAAAAGGCATACGAGATCGTGGTGAAGAATACCAACCTGATCGCCGACATGTGCGACTGGGTCCGCCCCCTGCCCCACAATCTCTACGCCCCCAAGATTGAAAACTCCGTGGAGGAGCTGAAATCCCTGGTCTACGGCAAGCTGCGCAGGCTCTACGGCGAAAACCCGCCGGAGCTGATCACCAAGCGGGTGGAGACCGAGCTGGGGGACATCATCAACTGCCACTACGACGTGATCTACATTTCCGCCCAGAAGCTGGTGCAGAATTCCCTGGAGCACGGCTATCTGGTGGGCTCCCGGGGCTCCGTGGGCTCCTCCCTGGTGGCCTTTCTGTCCGGCATCACCGAGGTCAACTCCCTGCCGCCCCACTACCGCTGCCCCAATCCGGACTGCAAGTACACCAGCTTTGAGGTCCCGGCGGACTGCAAATGCGGCGCGGACCTGCCGGACGCGGTCTGCCCGAAATGCGGGACGAGATTCGAGAAGGACGGCTTCGCCATCCCCTTTGAGACCTTCCTGGGCTTCGGCGGCGACAAGGTCCCCGACATCGACCTGAACTTCTCCGGCGAGTACCAGGCCAAGGCCCACGCCTACTGCGTGGAGATGTTCGGCAAGTCCCACGTCTTCCGGGCCGGCACCATCGGCGACGTGGCGGAGAAGACCGCCTTCGGCTATGTGAAGAAGTACCTCTCCGAGCGGGAGCGGAAGGCCAGCCGCGCCGAGGAGACCCGCCTGGCGGCGGGCTGCGTGGGGGTCAAGCGCACCTCCGGCCAGCACCCGGGCGGCCTGGTGGTCATCCCCCAGGAGAACCAGATCTGGGACTTCTGCCCGGTCCAGCACCCGGCGGACGACCACGAATCCGAGTGGATCACCACTCACTACGACTATCACCCCATGGAGGAGAACCTGCTGAAGCTGGACATGCTGGGCCACGACGACCCCACCATGATCCGCATGCTCCAGGATATGACCGGGGTGGACCCCCAAACGATCCCCCTGGACGACAAGGATACCATGTCCATCTTCACATCCTCGAGGATCCTGGGCTACGAGAACGATCCGATCTTGGGGGAGACCGGGGCCGTGGGCATCCCCGAGTTCGGCACCGGCTTCACCCGGGGCATGCTGAAGGAGACCCAGCCCACCCAGTTCGACGTGCTGATCCGGCTCTCCGGCTTTTCCCACGGCACCGACGTGTGGCTGGGCAACGCCCGGGATCTGATCCTCTCCAAGACCGCCTCCGTCTCCCAGGCCATCGGCTGCCGGGACGACATCATGAACTACCTGATCTCCTGCGGCATGCCGGAGAAGCGCTCCTTCAAGATCATGGAGGCGGTCCGAAAGGGGAGAGGCCTCCCCGAGGGCGCCGAGGAGGAGATGATCGCCGCGGGGGTCCCCGCCTGGTACATCGGCTCCTGCAAGAAGATCAAGTATCTCTTCCCCAAGGCCCACGCGGCGGCCTACGTCATGATGGCCTTCCGCATCGCCTGGTTCAAGGTCCACGAGCCCCTGGCCTTCTACGCGGCCTACTTCTACCGCCGCAGCCAGAAGGGCGGCTTCGACGCAGCCCTGATGTGCAAGGGCAAGGAGGAGTGCCTGGCGGCCATCGAAGGCCTGCAAAAGCTGGAGAACCGCTCGGACAAGGACGATCAGCTGCTGACCACCCTGGAGGTGGTCTACGAGTTCTACCTCCGGGGCTTCGGCTTCCTGCCGGTGTCGGTCTACGAGTCCGACGCCCTGAAATTCCTCCCCAGAGACGGGAAGCTCCTGCCGCCCTTCGTGGCCATCTCCGGCCTGGGCGAGAACGCGGCGAAGGACATCGCCGAGGGCCGCCGGGGCAAGACCTTCATCTCCATCGAGGAATTCGCCGCCGCCTGCCCCAAGGTCTCCCAAACCCATATCGAAACGCTGCGAGCGGCAGGCGCCTTCGGGTCGCTGCCGATGACCAGCCAGGTGAGTATGTTTGAGCTGTAGGGGCATTTTGAGGCCTATTGCCTGATCCCTGGGACCTCGAAACCCACCCCGCTTATTCCGATGCAAATCCTATTCTGAAAAGATAAAACTACATAACGAAAGGGTGACCAATATGCAAGAACTGGAACAGCAATTTCACATCCACTGCGTCGAGGGGGACGTGGGCCGCTATGTGATCCTGCCCGGCGACCCGGGCCGCTGCGCGTCCATTGCCGCCCTCTTTGACGACGCCCATCACGTGGGCCAGAACCGGGAGTACA
>JAFYAB010000090.1 GCA_017540945.1 Oscillospiraceae bacterium
ATCCGGCGTCTCACGGAAGCCGGATGACGGATGAGGGGCGCTGCATGTTCATTGCTCGTTGATGGGGAGCATTCTGTCGTCGATACCTCCACTCATCCGGCGCTGCGCGCCACCTTCCCCCCAAGGGGAAGGCATCCCGACAAATCCGAATCTGTTGAAAGGAAGAAGCGGACTTGCACCTCGATCCTTGAACCTCCGTAGGGGCCGATGCCCACATCGGCCCTTTCCCCGGACGATACAGAGGGCCGATGTGGGCATCGGCCCCTACGGTGATTGCTCTCCGCAAAGCCTTCCCCCAAGGGGAAGGCATCCCGACAAATCCGAATCTGATGAAAGGAAGAACAGCCATGTTTGTTGATCGCAAATTCAAGGAGACCGCTCCTGAGAACACTGTTGCGAAAATCCAGAGCATCTTGTCTTCCTTTGAGATCGAAACCGTCGAATCCGGCGTTCCCAGCGGCGTCCGGCACTGCCATTCCATGCGGGTCTCCGCGAAGGACGTGGAGTTCGGCGCCAACGGCAAGGGCATGACCGAGGCTTATTCCAGAGCCAGCGGCTACGCGGAGTTCATGGAGCGGCTTCAGGGCGGCTATCTGAGCCGCCGGATCTGGCGGGACCAGAGGCTGGACTTCCCCGACGAGCGCGAGATGCGCCAGGAGGACTGCGCCGCCTCCTGCGCCGCCTGGCTGGAGGCCATGCGTGTGCACCATTCCGAGCTGCTGGGCCGAACGATCCCCGCCTGGCAGATCTGGCAGAAGGTCTTCGAGGCGGAGGGAGAGCGGGACGGCGTGACCGCTCTGCCCTTCTACGATCCCGTCCGGGACGAGACCGTCTGGTTCCCCAAGAAGGCTGTCTCCTTCCTCTACAACACCAACGGCCTGGCGGCGGGCAACGATCTGACCGAGGCCGCCGTCCAGAGCCTCAGCGAAATCTACGAGCGCTGGAATCTGGTGCGGATGTTTTTCGGCGACTATGTGCCCCCCTCCATCCCGGAGGAGCATCTGCGCCGGTATCCGAAGATCTGGGAGATCATCGAGGATCTGAGGAGCTCCGGCTTCCGGGTGCTGGTGAAGGACTGCTCCCTGGGAGAGCCCTTCCCCCTGGTGGCCGCCGTGGTGGTGAACCCGGAGACCCACGCCTACCACGTGCATCTGGGGGCCTTCCCGGCCTTTGAGATCGCCCTGGAGCGCAGCTTCACCGAGATGTTCCAGGGGCGCAGCCTGAAGACCGTGGCGGACACCACGACCGTGACGCTGGGGGACGTAAAGAACCGCAGCAGCGCGGAGCTGATCAAATTCCTGACCCACGGCACCGGACGCTACCCCCTGAGCTTCTTCTCCGAGCCCCCCAGCTACCCCTTCCGCCCCTTCCCGGACCGCTCCGATCGGAGCAACAGGGAGCTGCTGCAGGAATACCTGGACTATCTGAACGCCAGGGGCTTCCGCGTCTATCTGCGGAACATCTCCCATCTGGGCTTCCCCTCCGTCCGGGTGGTGGTCCCCGGCATGAGCGAGATCATGCCCACCCAGCTGCTGGACAGCTTCCCCATCTCCTGGATGCTGGAGCAGTACCGCGGCGCTCCTTTGCGTCCCGACTTGCTGAGCGCCGGGGAGCGGCAGGAGTACCGTCTGCTGCTGGACTATCTGCTGAGCAATTACGGGGAGGAGGCCTGCGACCTGCTCTTCCTGTCCGGCAGGAACCCGGACCGGACCAATCGCAGCCGGGCCCGCTTCCTGGGCCTGGTGCTGTATGGCTGGATGGAATGGGAGCGGGACCCCCAGCGAGCCATGTCCTATGCCCGTATGGCCCAGCAGGCGGCGGAGCCCGCCGAGCGGACCTGGCTGGCCTGCTTCTGCGCCTATGGGGAGCAGCTTGCCGCCGGGCAGGATCCGGACCGGACCCGTTCCGGTCTCGCGCTCCTCTTCGACGAGAAGACCGTCGCCGAGACGGTCCGGGTACGGACGGCGGGGGAGAATCCCTTCGACCGCTTCCTGCTCCGCTGCGATCCGGAGCGCTGCGGGGGCTGCCCCTATCATGAGAGCTGCTCCGGCTGGACCACCGACGCCTTCGTGGGGAAGATCCGGGAGATTGTATCCCGCTTCGACAGCGAAGGCGCCCGCCAAGCGCTGCGCAGTATGTTTGGGAAAGTTGATCATTGAAAGGAAAAAGAGTAGCTTATGGAGTCCTATATTCACCGCGTTCACTACTACGAAACCGACAAAATGGGCTGCGTCCACCACTCCAACCACATCCGCTGGATGGAGGAGGCCCGGGTGGCCTATCTGGAGCGGATCGGCGCGGGCTTCGCGGGCATGGAGGCCCGGGGGATCTATTCGCCGGTGATCGGCGTGGAATGCCGCTATCGCCGTCCCGCCCACTTTGACGAGGAGATCCGGGTGTCCGTTCGCATCCTGTCCTTCGACCGTCTGCGGCTGAAGATCGCCTATGAAATGACCCGTGTCTCCGACGGCGAGCTCATCGCCACCGGCAGCTCCGAGCACTGCTTCACCAACACCGCCGGCCGCCCCATCGTGCTGAAATACGACCACCCCGACATCGACGCTGCCCTGCGGGCCCAAATCGCGCCGTAGTACAGCCTGACAGTGCTTTGATTCTATTCGTTTATTACTCGACATGGATGCTTGTCATGCGCGAGAATAAAATATAAAATGAACGGAGGACTACCTATGAGAAAATGCGTTTCCCTGTTTCTTTGCGTCTGTCTGCTTGCCGCGCTGCTCCCGATCGTATCCACGACAGCGGACGCGAAAACCTTTTCCGAGGTCGTAGCCTGGATGGATTCCAAATATGGAAAGGCGCTGGACTATGATGGAAAGTACGGTGCTCAGTGTGTGGATTATTTCAACTACTATCTGAAGGAAGTATGGGGCATCAGCAATCCGATCGGGATGTATCCGGTGGGTTCGGCGTACCAGATATTTGATTATAACGCGCCTTCCGGGTGGACAAAGATTTCCGGCTCGGGCAATTACCGCGTTGGCGACGTGATTATCTGGAACAAATCATCGAGCAGTCAGCATGGCCATGTCGGTATCATTTATTCTGTAAGCGGCAGCACGGTCATGGTCAGCCAGCAGAACTATAACAAGATGCAGTATGTCACCGTGCAGAAGCTGCACAGCACCGGCACCATCCGCGGCGTCTTCCGCCCGCCGCTGCAGGACGACGTGGTGATCAGCGCGCCTACCCCCGGAACCACACAGAACGTCCTTCCCGGCATTTATCGTCTGAAAAACCTAGGCTCCGGCTACTACATGAATTACGCGGTGGGCGGGCTCTCCGGGGTATCCGGTTATAAGCCCATCATTATGTCCAAGCCGGACGATTCCCCCGAGCAGAATTTCCGCTTTGACTACAAGGGCAGCGGAAAATACTCCCTGATGATCACCCATTCCGACGGCGGCGCTGTGAATGTTTACAGCAGCTCCGGCGTGGGCGCCGGCACCCCCATCTCCCAGTGGAGCTACAGCGGCAGCAATTACCAGCAGTTCTATCTGACCAAGGTGACGGGCGGTTATATCATTCAAAGCGCGGTGGACAGCCGCTTTGTGATCGCGCCGGTCAACACAGACTGGCACGCACAGCTGAAGCTGGCGGCCTACAACGAGAATGACAAGAAGCAGGTCTGGGTTCTGGATCAGCCCTCCACCCTGCCCTTTACGGACGTGAGCAGCGACAAGTACTATTGGAACGCGCTTCGCTGGGCCTATTATACGGGCATCTGCTCCGGTACTTCGGATACGACCTTCTCGCCCAATAAGACCTGTAAGCGCGAGGAGGTTGTGACCTTCCTGTACGCGGCCGCCGGGAAACCGTCCGTCTCCGGGAACACGAGTCCCTTTGAGGATGTGAAATCCGGAAAATACTATTACAACGCCGTGCTGTGGGCCTACTATCACAATCCGCGGGTGGCCAGCGGTTCCGACGCGACCCATTTCGGCGTCGGCAAGTCCTGCTCCCGCGAGCAGGTGGTGACCTTCCTGTGGAACGCGAAGGGCGCCCCGAATCCGAAATCCACCAGCACCAACTTCACAGACGTCCAGCCGGGCAAGTACTATTACAAGGCCGTGCTCTGGGCAGTGGAGAATGGCATTACTTCCGGAAAGACGACTACGCTCTTTGGCGTCGGCGAGACCTGCACCAGAGCGCAGATCGTCACCTTCCTGTACGCGGCCTACGGCAAGTAATTCCAAGCGCCGATAGAGGAATTTAATATCATGCAATAACAGCACAGACAAGTCAGAATGCTTGTCTGTGCTGTTATTGATCTGGCGTATAGGCGATCACGTCGTCGGGAGTACAATCCAACAGCTTGCAAATGTCGTTCAGCGTCGCCATGGTGATGTTGCGGTCATGCTTCAGTGCGTCCAGGGTTCCCTTGCTGAAGCCGTGATCCTTAATCAGCGTATAGGTCGATAGTTTCTTTCGTTTCAGAGTTTCCCAAAGGGGCGTATAGCGAATCATAGAACCACCTCACGGTCGGTTCTATTATAATTTGTTCTTTTTCTCCTGACGATACCCGAGATAATGGGTATAATGATCAAAAAGGGAGGATCAGAGCGATGGAAGAAACAATTTATCGGAAGATGTATTCCAGACTTTTCAACAGGGTCACTGACGCAATCGCAGTTTTAGAAACAGAAGGGGAAACGGAGGCAAAACAGCGTTTGATCCAGGCACAGCTGGAAACCGAGGAACTGTATCTTTCTTCAGAAGAGGAAAAAGGGATTGACAGCGTGGGGATTATCTGCTAATATACTTCCGTGAATTGAATATCCGCTGAGATCGGAAAGAGTACCCGCAGCGGACTGCGACAGAGAGCGCCCGTCATTGGCTGGAAGCGGGGGCGGCAGAGCCCGCGGGGAAGTGCGTCCGGGAGCGGAGGGGAGACCCCGTGAGGCCGCGTCAGCGCCAAAGCGACAAAGCAGAGTGGAACCGCGATCATTCGCCTCTGGATTGGATTCAATCCGGGGGCGGTTTTGTTTTCCACCGTAGGGGCCGATGCCCACATCGGCCATATCCCGTATCGTTGTGAGGGCCGATGCCCACATCGGCCCCTACGGAGCATTGAAACACAATCCCGAAAGGAGCTATATACATGTACCTCTACAATTCCTTAACCCGCAAGAAGGAGCTTTTCGTTCCCAACCACCCCGATATCGTGAAGATGTACACCTGCGGACCCACGGTGTACCACTATGCCCACATCGGCAACCTCCGCACCTACATCATGGAGGACGTGCTGGAGAAGTACCTGCGCTATCTGGGCTACAACGTGAAGCGGGTCATGAACATCACCGACGTGGGCCACCTCTCCTCCGACGGCGACACCGGCGAGGACAAGATGCTCAAGGGCGCCAAGCGGGAGCACAAGACCGTCATGGAGATCGCGAAGATGTACACCGACGCCTTCTTTGAGGACTGCCGGAAGCTGAACATCAAGCGGCCCGACGTGGTGGAGCCCGCCACCAACTGCATCGCCGACTACATCCACATCATCGAGGTCCTGCTGGAGAAGGGCTTTGCCTACCGGGCCGGCGGCAACGTCTACTTCGACACCTCCAGGCTGGAGAAGTACTACGTCTTCCAGGACTTCAACGCCGAGGATCTGGACGTGGGCGTTCGGGAGGGCGTGGAGGAGGACGCCAACAAGCGGAACAAGAACGACTTCGTCCTCTGGTTCACCCAGTCCAAGTTCGAGGACCAGGCCCTGAAATGGGACTCCCCCTGGGGCGTGGGCTATCCCGGCTGGCACATCGAGTGCACCGGCATCTCCCTGAAGCATCTGGGCGAGGACATGGACATCCACTGCGGCGGCATCGACAACGCCTTCCCCCACCACACCAACGAGATCGCCCAGTCCGAGTCCTACCTGGGCCACAAGTGGGTGAACTTCTGGTTCCACGTCCTGCACCTGAACACCACCGCGGGCAAGATGTCCAAGTCCTCCGGCGAGTTTTTGACGGTCAGCCTGCTGGAGCAGAAGGGCTATGATCCCATCGCCTACCGCTTCTTCTGCCTGCAGAGCCACTACCGGAAGAACCTGGTTTTCTCCTGGGAGAACCTGGACAACGCCGTGGCCGCCTACAACAAGCTGGTGGACAAGATCGCCGCCCTGGACCCCGCCGCCGAGGGAGAGATCGACAAGCAGCTGTTGGGAGAGCTGAAGCAGCGCTTCTTGAAGGGCATGGACGGAGACCTGAATACCTCCCTGGGCATCACCGCCCTCTACGACGTGCTGAAGGCCAAAACCGACGACCGCACCAAGCTGGCCGCCATCCAGGACTTCGACCTGGTGCTGGGGCTGAACCTGATCCAGGCCGCCGCCAGAAAGCGGGAGGAGCAGGCCAAGGCCGCCGCCGCGGAGGAGCACGACCCCGAGATCGAGGCCCTGCTGGCCGCCCGCACCAGCGCCAAGAAGGAGAAGAACTTCGCCGAGGCGGACCGCATCCGGGACGAGCTCAAGGCCCGGGGCATCGAGATCATCGACACCCCCCAGGGACCCAAGTGGCGGAGGATCTGATACTGAGCTCCGATAAAAATATTTAATCGGAGCGGCACCGTGCTGTGCACGCTGCCATTTTGTGCCTCTGGCACAAAATACGTCTCATGCGAACTCCAACGCGCCTACGGCGCTATAAAATGCTTTTTAAAGCATTTTAA
>JAFYAB010000049.1 GCA_017540945.1 Oscillospiraceae bacterium
AGTTAAGCTCAGGTTCGTCGACGATAGTATGCGGGCGACTGCATGTGAAAATAGATAATGCCAACACAAAGAGATCGTCGAAAGACGGTCTCTTTTTTTGCCTAAAACGCCCCACTGGGGCGTTTTTTACGGCAAAGACGATAGTCTGCCTGCATGTGAAAATAGATAATGCCAACACAAAGCTCCATCCGAAAGGGTGGAGCTTTTCTTATACGCTGCAGCAAAATGGAACAGACGAAGCCCCGGGGAAATTGTTTCAGACAATTTCCCCGGGGCTTCGAAAAATCCGGGAACCGCTCCGTTCCCGTTATTCCTCCGGCGCGGCCTCCGCTTCCGCCTCTTCCTCCGATGCATCCTCCGAAACGCTGTCCTTGACCCGGGCGGCGGCAATCAGGTAGACGACAGGGGTGACGATGCCGAGGATCAGACCCACGGCCAGCTCCCACCAGGGCATGGAGGCGGTGCGCAGGACGATCTGGACCATACCGGCCAGGGTCAGCAGAAGGGTCAGGACTCCCCAGACGATCAGCGCCTTGCCGGCCCGGTCGGGCCGCTTGGCGGCTTTGGAGCCCAGCGCCCCCGTCACCAGCTCCACGATGGCGCCGACCAGCAGCAGGCCCATTCCGAAGAGATCCCGGGAGGCGGAGAAAACGCCGCTGGTGGCGAGGGTCAAGCCGACCACCGCGGCGAGGCCCAGGGCGTAGAGCAGGATGCCCAAAGCCCCAAAGACGATCATCAGGACGCTGACGATCTTCAAAACAGTCATTTCCGCGGAAATATAATCGTTTTTCATAATCAAACCTCCTGCTCCCGGTTGAAATACCCGCAGAAGGGCGCCAGGGAGCATTTTTCGCAGGCGGGCTTCCGAGCCGTACAGACCGCCCGGCCGTGGAGAACGATGCGGTGGCAGAAGTCGGAGCTCTCCTCCGGCGGCAGCACGGCCCGCAGCTGTTCCTCGCATTTGGCCGGGTCCTTGGTGCCGTCGGTAAGGCCCAGCTTGCCGCAGATGCGGATGCAGTGAGTGTCGCAGACCACAGAGCCGGGGACCCCATAGAGGTCCCCCAGCAGGAGATTGGCGGTCTTCCGGCCCACGCCGGGGAGCCTCAGCAGCGCCTCCATACTGTCGGGGACTTTTCCGCCGTAGTCCGTCAGCAGCATCCGGCAGGCCAGAACGATGTCCCGGGCCTTGTGCTTGTAGAAACCGCAGGAACGGACCAGCTCCTCCACCTCCGCCACGTCGGCCTGGGCGAAGCTCTCCAGGGTCGGGAAGCGGGCGAACAGGGCCGGAGTGATCAGATTCACCCGTTCGTCGGTGCATTGGGCCGAGAGCCGCACCGCGATCATCAGCTCGTAGTCCTTCTGGCTGTGGAGAGCGCATTCCGCGGCGGGATAGTCATTTTTCAGGGCCTCGATGATATGCAGGGCCTTTTCTCTTTTTTCCATGTTTTTCTGTCCCGTAAGTAAGAAGTAATAAGGAATCAGTAAAGCGGGCGTTTCCGGCTGCTTCTTGCATTATAACACATTTTTGCGGGAAGGGAAAGAACTTTGTTGCGTTTTTTGCGGGCTTGGATTATAATAGATCCATTCATTCAGCGAGGTATCTTACGATGGGCGTCATTGTCAGCTTGTACAAGAAGAATTTTTTGCAGCGCTACGATGTGCCGGAAGCGATCCCCTTTTCCTGCTGCGATGATTTTCCGGGGCTTTGCTGTGAGCAGGGGGCCTTCCGGAATTCGTCGGACGTCCAGATCCGCTATTTCAGCTATTTCTATGGGGGCTACGATCCGGGGAAGGTCATTTTGCTCTGCCCCGGGCTCGGACCGGGACACATTGGGTATTTCTCGGAGATCGACGCCCTCTGCCGGGCGGGCTTCCGGGTCCTGACCCTGGACTACACCGGCTGCGGCGCTTCGGGCGGAGAACGGCTGCCCTCCTGCAACGCGCCGACCCGGGACGCCGTGGAGCTGTTGGAACGCCTGAAGCCCCGGGGGGAGATCATCCCGGTAGGACATTCTCTCGGCGGCTACACGGCGCTGAATCTGGCAAATCTGCTGCCTGAAGTGCGGCGGGCCGTGATCATTTCCGGCTTTGTGGGGATCGCCGATGAAATGATGGGCTTTGTCAAGCTGCGGGTCCTGGCCAATCGGATCAAACGCTTTGAGCGGAAGCTCGACCCGCGCTATGGCGGACTGGACAATCGCGCTTATCTGGCGAAGACCCGGGACAAGCTGCTGTGGATCCATTCCACGGACGATCCGGTGGTCAGCTATCAGCACAACGCGAAGCAGGTCCTGCGCCTCGGCAACCCCAATGTGCGGGTGGTGACCGTGGAGGGCAAAAAACACCTGCCCCAATATACAGCCGAAGCGCTGCAGAAAATGAACGCATGGATGGGCGGCTACGACCGGCTGGTCCGGGAGAAGAAGCTGACCACGCCGGAGGAAAAACAAGCGTATTTCGCGGACAAGCCCGCGGCGGGGATGACGGAGCAGGACCCCGCGGTGATCGGGGAGATCCTGCGCTTTCTCCGGGGGTAGCGAACTGGCGGCGGGCGCTCAAGGAGCGCCCCTGCGGCGATGATTTACCGAATTCTGAATCCCGGACGGGAAATGGCGGGCAGATTGCCCGCGCTACATTGTGGAGGTGACGGATATGTATCAGCCCTTGGCGGACGAGCTGCGGCCAAGAGAATTGAGCGAGGTCTACGGCCAGGATCACATCCTGGGCGAGGGGGCCATCCTGCGGCGGATCATCGAGTCGGGCACGGTGCCGAATCTGATCTTCTATGGGCCCTCCGGGACCGGAAAGACCACCGTGGCCAACATCATCGCCGAGAAGACCCAGCGCAAGCTCTTCAAGCTCAACGCCACCACCGCATCCACCGCGGACATCAAGACCATCGTCTCCCAGCTGGACACCATGCTGGCCCCCAACGGGGTGCTGCTCTATCTGGACGAGATCCAGTCCTTCAACAAAAAGCAGCAGCAGACCCTTTTGGAACACATCGAGAACGGCAAGATCACCCTGATCGCCTCCACCACCGAGAATCCGTATTTTTACGTGTTCAACGCCATCCTGAGCCGTTCCACCATCTTTGAGTTCAAGAGTCTGACGCCGGAGGCCGTGCGGAAGGCCGTGGACCGGGCGATGGCCTACATGGCGGAGAAGCTGCAGGTGCGCGTGGAGGCCGACGAGGCCGCCCTGGCCCATATCGCGAGCTCCTGCGGCGGCGACGTGCGGAAGGCCCTGAACGCCGTGGAGGTCCTCTTTACCGCCTGCGCGGGGCAGGACGGGGTGGTACGCATCACCCCCGCCGACGCCGAGGCCGTGAGCCAGAAGTCCTCCATGCACTACGACCGGGAGGGGGACAACCACTTCGACTCCGTCTCCGCCCTGATGAAGTCCCTCCGGGGCTCGGACCCGGACGCGGCTCTGCACTACCTGGCGCGGCTGCTGGAGGCGGGCGATCTGCCCGGGGCCTGCCGCCGGATCCTCTGCTCCGCCAGCGAGGACATCGGCCTGGCCTACCCCCAGGCGGTGAGCATCGTGAAGTCCTGCGTGGACGCGGCCCTGCAGCTGGGCCTCCCCGAAGCGCGGCTGCCCCTGGCCCAGGCGGTGATCCTCCTGGCCACGGCCCCCAAGTCCAACTCTGTCGTTGTTGCCATCGATCGGGCCGTGAGCGACGTGAAGAAGGGCAAGGCCGGCCCCTTCCCCCGGGAGCTGCAGAACGTCCACGCCGACGGCGCGGGCTTCGAGCGGGAGCAGGGCTATCTGTATCCCCACGACTTCCCGGGCCACTGGGTCAAGCAGCAGTATCTGCCGGACATGCTGGTGGGGACCACCTATTACGAGTACGGGGACAACAAGTTTGAGCAGAGCTGCAAGGCGTACTGGGAGAAGATCAAGGGGGAATAGGAATGCCGATGGATATCAGGGTCGGCGACCTGCTGACCATGAAGAAGAAGCACCCCTGCGGGGCCGAGCGCTGGCTGGTCCTCCGCTCCGGTATGGACTTCCGCCTCCGCTGCCAGGGCTGCGGCCATGAGGTGATGATCCCCCGGTCCAAGGCCGAGAAGGGGATCAAAAGCGTGGAACGCGGCAAAACGCCGTAATCGAACTCCATTTCATACAAAAAACAGGTCGTTTCCCCATTTGGGAAGCGACCTGTTTTTTCTGTGGGGCGGTGTATAATGGGAACGCGCTTTGGGGACAGGAAATGCGGATTCTTCGCTGCCCCTTCGACTACGCTCAGGGCAAGACAGAATGACAGGATCGGGAGGCTGGCAGTTGGTCGTTTATATCGACGAGGTCTTTTTTGTCAACGCGGCGGTGGATTGGCTGCTGCTCAAAACAGCGATGGACCTGACCGGCGCCGGGACCCGCCCCTGGCGGCTCTGGGCGGGGGCGGGCTTTGGAGGCCTGGCGGCCTGCGGGGTGTATCTGCCGGGCCTCGGCTGGCTGGGGGAGCTGCCCGGAGCGGCGCTGAGCTTTTTGGGGCTCTGCCTGATCTGCTTCGGCTGGCGGGGAAAGGCATGGAAAAGCTGGCTCTGGTTCTTCTGTGTCTGCTGCGGCTTCGCAGGCCTGACCCTGGCGGTCTGCGGGCTGCTGCGGATACCGGCCTTCTCCCGGGCGGGGCGGGTCTACTACCGGCTTACCGGGCGGCTGCTGGTGCTGCTGGCGGCGGCGGTCTGGGGGCTCTGCCGCCTGCTGCTGGAGCGCTTTGCCCGGCATCGGGGCCGGGAGCTGGTGCGGCTGGGCCTGAGCCTGGGGGAGCGGTCGCTTGTGTGCGCTGCCCTGCGGGACACGGGGAACAGCCTTTCCGATCCTCTGACCGGGGAGCCCGTGCTGGTGGCCCGCTGGCAGCTCGCGGCCCGGCTCCTGCCGGAGCTGGGGCTGACCAGGGCCCAGTTCGAGGACCCTGCCGCGCTGTTGGTCCGCCTGGGAGAGGCCCGCCCCGAGCTGCGCGTCCGCCTGATCCCCTTCCGGGCTGTGGGGGTCGACGGCGGTCTGCTGCTGGCCTTGTCCCTGGACCGGGTCACGGAGGACGGAAAGACCGTTCCGACACGGCTCGTGGCCTTCTCTCCGACGGAGCTGTCCGACGGGGGAGCCTACGAGGCGATCGTGCAGGGGTGAGCGGGAGTTGATGATCCGTAGGGGCCGAACTCGAAGAGTCACGAAGTATGCCCACATCGGCCCTCACACCGATACGGGATAGGGTCGATGTGGGCAGCGGCCCCTACGACAATCTGACAAAACGGAGGTCATACTATGAATTTTGACGCGATCCGGCGGCTGCTTTTGCGGCTGCGGAGGAGTACGAAGATCCTGTACATCGGCGGCAGCGACATCCTGCCGCCGCCGCTGGACCGGGAGGCCGAGACGGAGGCGCTGGCACGGCTGGAGCGAGGCGACCGGGGCGCCCGGCAGGAACTGATCGAACACAATTTGCGGCTGGTGGTCTTCATCGCCCGGCGCTTTGAGTCCTCGGGGGTCTACATCGAGGATCTGATCTCCATCGGCACCATCGGTCTCATCAAGGGGATCAACACCTTCCGCCGGGACCGGAACATCAAGCTGGCCACCTACGCTTCCCGCTGCGTGGAAAACGAGATCCTCATGCACATCCGCAAGATCGCCAACCAAAAGGGGGAAATCAGTCTGGACGAGCCCATCAACACCGACTGGGACGGCAACGAGCTGCTGCTCTCCGACATCCTGGGCACCGACGGGGATACGGTGCTGCGGGCCCTGGAGGACAGCGTGGACCACGAGCTGCTGCGGGAGGCCCTGGCCCGGCTCCCGGCCCGGGACCGGGAGATCATCGCCCTGCGCTTCGGCCTGGGCGGCCTTCCCGCCCAGACCCAAAAGGAGGTGGCGGACCGGCTGGGAATTTCGCAGTCCTACATCTCGCGGCTGGAAAAACGGATATTGGAAAAGCTCCGGGAAGACATCACCCACGCCTGGTCGGCGTAGGCTGGAAATCGGGATTCTGGTTATCGGTTTTAATCAGCAAAATACAAGATATAGGTTAATGTGCCTTTTATGGGACATCGGCCATGATATACTTGGTGCATAGAGAACGAAAGGCGGCGTGAGCTATGCACCACAAG
>JAFYAB010000091.1 GCA_017540945.1 Oscillospiraceae bacterium
ATCCGCCGCAGGCTCCGGCGCCCGTCCCGGATCACAGATTGGAGCAAGAACGAGCTCCCTTCGGGATATCGACCGCATCGATCATAGCACATGACCATCCAAGAAGCAAGCCCAAAGGGAGAAAAACGGGCTTTGTCGGGGCGTTTTCCGTGATGGCCGCCGTCCGCAGCGGCCGCTCCGGGCGTCTGAAGCCTGCAAATCCGAATGGAATCCCGCCCGTCCCTATGAATGGAATCCCGTCCGGTCCGAATTGAATCCCGCCCTGCCCTTTGTAGGTTTGTCAATCATAGTTTACAGCTAGGGAAAGAATAAAGAACGTCCTTTGGGGAACGCCATTTGAGGGGACGCATGGGGAAATCATTGTATTTCCACTGCCATACGGCAAGCTGCTTCTGGAAGTCTTCAAAGGAATAGAATTTGTGAGACGCATAGAAGTACTCGTTGTCTTTGCGGTGGCTGCGCTCAACTTTACCGTTGTGCCTGGGTGTGTAAGGTTTAATCAGTTTGTGCCGGATGCCGAGTTTTGCAAGCGTCGTCTCGAAGAGTGTGGGCTTGGTACTGTTTTTGGAATTCAGCCTGTTCGTGAACTCAGGACCGTTATCTGTTTGGACGCATTCAATCGCATAGGGGAACTTTTCTACGCAATGCTTGATAAATTCGGCAGAGGAATAGGTGCTATGCTCCTTGAATGCTTCCAAATAGCGGAATCGGCTATATTCATCAATGAAGGTGTACTGGAAGTAACCGCCAGTCTCCTTGGCGTCCTCGACTGCAGCTCCCACAAGGCAGGAGCTTGGCACATACTTGACGTCGATCTGGACCCGCTGGCCTGGATACTGCATCTTTTCGTACTCTTTGGGAACGTACTTGGGATTTGGCAGCTTGATTCTCTCTTGTTCACTCCGCCGCAGAACCCGATAGAGGCCTGAAATGGAGCGAGTATAGCCACGACGCATGAGCTTGACCCAGAGGACCACCAGCCCTGCGTTCGGGTTCCTGCGGCGAAAGTTCTGGATCATCGTCAGCTCTTCTTCCGTGTGCTGCCTGGCGTGGCTGTGAGGACGCCGTGACAGATCCTTTAGGGAGGATAGGTGCCCGTTGTAACGATTCCTCCACTTGTAAATTGTTGGACGGGATACATTGTAGCGAATCGAAGCTTTTGTTACGCCATATCGAAAAGAATATTTAACTACTGCTTGACAGCGCTTAAGGGTTTGTGTTAAAGTAGTCATGGCGAATAGGTCACCTGCCCTTCGGTTTTGTCTGAGCAACTTAACCATACTACAGGTGCTCCCTATTCGCTATCTTTTTTTCATCTGTTAACTATCATTGTAACACCTACAGTCCGAATTGAATCCCGCCCTGCCCTTATTCTTGACAGGGGACGGATTCCATTGTATAATAACATAATGTAAATTGGAAGATTATGGGCCGAAGGGAAGGGGAACGCTGTGAACAACGTACTGGAATACCTGCTGGCCACCGCCGGGCGGCTGCCGGACGCCCCCGCTTACAGCGACGAGAAGCAGAGCTTCAGCTTTGCCGGGACCCTGGACCGGGTCCGCCGTCTGGGCTGCCTGCTGCGCCGGGAGACCGGGGCGGAGAAGCGCCCTGTGGCCGTGCTGGTCCGGCGGGACGCAGCCTCGATCCTGGCCTGCTTCGGCGCGCTCTGGTCCGGCTGCTTCTATGTGCCTCTGGACCCCGCCATGCCCGCCGAGCGGCTGGACGGCATCCTGGAGAGCCTGGAGCCCGCCGCCATTCTGATCGGCGAGGCGGACAGGAAACGGGAAGAGGAGCTGGCCGCCTTCGGTCCCGTGTTTTATCACGACGCGGAGCTGCCCGAGGCCGACGGCGCCGAGCCCTGGCGGACGGTCCTGGATCTGGACCCCTGCTATATGATCTACACCTCCGGCTCCACCGGCGTCCCCAAGGGCATCCTGATCGCCAACAGGAGTGTGATCGACTTTACCGAGTGGTATGCCGCCCTCACCGGGGCTGACGAGACGGACGTGCTCGGCAATCAGGCCCCCTTTTTTTTCGACCTCTCCGTCAAGGACCTGTACTTGAGCCTCAAGACCGGAGCCCGTACCTATGTGCTGCCCAAAAAGTGCTTTTCCTTCCCCAAGCTGCTGATCCAGGCCCTGGACGAGCAGCGGATCACCACCCTCTCCTGGTCCACCGCCGCCTTTCACATGACCGCCAATTCCGGCGTCTTCGGGAAGTATCGGCCCCGATTCCTCAAACGGGCCCTGCTGGGCGGCGAAGCCCTTCGGGCAAAGCAGCTCAGGATCTGGCGGGAGGCCCTGCCGGACGTGCGTTATGTCAACCTCTACGGCCCCACGGAGACCACCGTGGACTGCACATATTTTCCCATTGAGCGGGACTACGGGGAGGGGGAGCCCATCCCCATCGGCCGGGCCTGCGAGAATATGGAGCTTCTGATCCTCAACGAGGAGGACAAGCTCTGCGCCACCGGGGAGCCGGGGGAGCTCTGCGTCCGGGGCAGCGGCCTGGCCATCGGCTATTTCCGCGACCCGGAGAAGACCGCGAAGGCCTTCGTCCAGAATCCGCTGAACCCCCGCTGGCCGGAGCGGATCTACCGCACCGGCGACCTGGGCTGGAGGGACGGGGACGGGCTGATCTGGTTCGCGGGCCGCAAGGACAGCCAGGTCAAGCACAACGGCTACCGGATCGAGCTGGGGGAGATCGAGACCGCCCTCAGCGGCCTGCCCGGCATGCGGGAGGCCGTCTGCTTCTTCGACAGCGAGGCGGACCGGATCATCGCCGTCTACGCCGGCAGCGACGACGTGCCGGAGGTTGCGAAGGCCCTGCACAGCCGCCTGCCCAAGTATATGATCCCCGAGATCTTCCGCAGGCTTGAGGCCCTGCCCCATCTGCCCAACGGCAAGCTGGACCGGGTGCGCATCCGGCGGGAGAATCCGTAGCGCGGGCGATCCCCCGCGAAAGGGGCTGCAAAATGAAACAAATTACAAGTTATGGACCGCTGGCGGAGGCGCTCACAGCGGTTCTGAAAAACAGGATCGCCGCCAACTGCGCGCCGGACAGGGACAGCCTGGAAAAAGAAATCGCCGCGGGCCTGCTCTGGGGGGAGCGACTGCCGGAGGGGATCGTTCTGCTCCGGCGGGGCGGCGGGCCCCAGCGGCTGCGCTTTCTGCTGACGGAGCCGGAGGCCCTCTGCCGCCTGTCCTTTGACCGGACCACGGTGCTGGAGCTGCCCTATCGCAGGGGAGACGAGAAGCTCCCCGCTCTGGCGGAGGCGCTGAAGACGCACGGCTGGGCCGAGGCCCTGCGCCGGGTCCGTCTGACGCGGAAGCCCGCGCCCATGGGTCCTTCTGAGCCCAGGGAATGCTCCGTTTCTCCCGTCACTGTGATGACGATGCTCCGCGCCTGCTTCTCCCCCCTGACCGGCTGTCTGCCGGAGGAGGCGGAGCTGGCGGAGGATCTGGCGGCCGGCCGCGTTCTCGCCCGGGACGGCGGGCTGATCCGCTGGCGGGAGAAGGGGAGGGTCTCCGAGATCCGCCATCTGGCCGTGGACCCGGCGAAGCGGGGACAGGGCCTCGCCAAAGCCCTTGTCAGCGAGTACCTGGCCCAAAACGGCGAAAGGCTCTGCCGCGTCTGGACCGCCGCCGACAACCACGGGGCGAAGCGGGTCTATGAGCGCTTCGGTTACGCGGAGGACGGATGGGAGTCCATCGTGCTGGTGTATTCGAGACCGATGCTTTGAGAAGCTTCGGAGCCATAACAGAGAAAGCGACATTTTGAACCGTTCAAGGAACGGAAAACGGAGGAAGCTATGAGAGAAGAGATCCTGGAGATCCTGCGGGACTGCTGCCCCGACGTGGATTTTGAGAACGAGACTGCCCTGATCGACGACGGCTTGCTGGAATCCCTGGATATCGTGATGATCGTCACGGATCTGAGCCACCGCTTCGACGTGGACATCAACGTGGACGATCTGCTGCCTGAGAACTTCAACTCCCTGGACGACATCCTGGAGCTGGTCCGAAGCAAGCAGAGATGAGCTTTTTTTCCTGGGAGTTCGCGGCCTTTGCGGCGGGCGCTCTGCTGCTGTACTATCTTCTGCCCGGGAAGCTGCAGTGGCCGGTGCTGCTGTGCCTCAGCCTGGGCTTCTACTGCTGCGGAGGCTGGAAGGCGCTGATCTGGCTGCTCTTCACCGCCGGGACCACCTGGGCCGCGGGCCTGCTGCTGGAAGGGCTCAACGCCCGGGCCGGGTCGGGCGGGAACGCCGGGATCAAGGGCAAAAAGCGTCTGGTGCTGACCCTCTGCCTGGTGCTGGACTTTGGCCTGCTCTATCTGATGAAATACTGGAACTTCACCGCCGAGGCCCTGGCCAAGGCGGGCGTCAGCCTGCCCATGAGCTCCCTGATCATGCCCCTGGGCCTCAGCTTCTACATGTTCCAGAGCGTGGGCTACGCCGTGGACTGCTATCGGGGCAAGTATCCGGCCCAGCGGAATCCCCTGAAATACCTGCTTTTCGTCTCCTTCTTTCCCCAGATGGTCCAGGGCCCCATCAGCCGCTATCACGAGCTGGAGCCCCAGCTGCTGGCGGAGCGCCGCTTTGACCCGGACGCCCTCAAATACGGCATCCAGCTGGTGCTCTGGGGCCTGCTGAAAAAGCTGCTGATCGCGGACCGGGCCGCCCTGGTGGTGAACACGGTCTTCGGCAAGCCCGAGGCTTACGGCGGGGCCCTCTGCGCCTTCGCAGTGCTCTTCTACTGCATCCAGCTCTACTGCGACTTTTCCGGCGGCATCGACGTCACCCGGGGCGTGGCCCAGATGTTTGGCATCCGCCTGGCGGAGAACTTCCGGCGTCCCATCTTTGCCCTCAGCCTGGCCGACTACTGGCGGCGCTGGCATATCACCCTGGGGACCTGGATGCGGGACTATGTGTTCTACCCGCTGGCCTTCTCCAAGCCCCTGGGGGCGCTGAGCCGCCGGACCCGCAAGCGCTTTGGCGGCAAGCTGGGCAAGGTCATCCCCACGGCCTGCGCCACCTTCGTGGTCTATCTGATTATCGGCCTCTGGCATGGGGCCAATTTCCGCTACATCTTCTTCGGCTTCTACAACGGCGCCATCATGACTTCCTCGGTGCTGATGGCCGCCCGCTTCTCCCAGTGGCGGAAGCAGCTGGGGCTCAATGATCGGCAGCCGGGCTTCCGGGCCTTCCGGCTGCTGCGGACCATGCTGCTGGTCTTCGCGGGGCGCTACATCACCCGGGCCCCCCGGCTTATGACGGCCTTTGCCATGCTGTGGAAAACGCTCCGCCACCCCTGCCTCTATCAGCTCCGGGACGGCAGCCTGGGGGCTATGGGCCTGACGATCCTGGACTACGGCGTGGTGGCGCTGGGCGTGACGGTACTGCTGCTTTTGGAGCGCCGCCAGGAAAAGGGCGTGGAGATCAGAAAAGCCCTGGAGCAGAGGAGTCCCTTTGTCCAGTGGCTGATGATGCTCCTGCCCCTGCTGGCCCTGCTGCTGCATCTTGTGTTCCGCGGCAGCGCCGTGGACGTGAGCCTGATCTACCAACATTTTTAAGGAGGAAACATGGAAGAGAAAAAACGCCTTTCCTCCAAGCGCTGGCTCCTGCTCTTTGCGGTCACGCTGCTGATCCTGGTCCTGCTGGTCCCGCTGTTCAACTTTGTCACGGATCCCTACGGGGCCTGCGGGGACCGCTTCCTGGGCTGGTGGAGCTATGACATGACCCTGAACCCCAAGCTGGCGAAAATCAGCTATCTGGAACAGCATCACGACGAGTACGACTCCTACATCGTGGGCTCCTCCGGCTCCAGCGCCCTGGATATCGCCGCTCTGAACAAGGCCCTGGACGCGAAATTCTACAACTGCTTTTTCTACGGCACCAACACCAAGGATTTTGAGGAGATCGCGCTGTATCTGCTGGAAAACTATCCCATGAAGAACCTGGTGCTGAACGTGTCCATTATGATCGCCTCCGCCTACGACGGCGATTCCGAGGCCCTGACGAAGCGGCAGTATTGGAAGGTGGACGGGAGCAGCCCCCTGCGCTTCTACGCCCGCTATCTGACGGTCAGCCCGGCGGAGGGCCTGCAGAAGCTGGAGCAGTGGCGGAAGCAGGGCTACCTGATGGACGCCTACCGGGTCATGCTCCCGGAGACCGGGGCCTATGACAAGAGCCGCCGGGACGTGGAGGGCATCGGAGCCCTGGACGACTATCTGCGCCGCCCCGCCTACGACGAATTCAACCATTACACGGAGCACCACTACCGTACCGGCCGCCTGGACGACGCCATGGGGACGGTGACCCGGATCCGGGATCTCTGCGCCGAGAAGGGCGTGAAGCTGCTGGTGATCTGCCAGCCCAGCTACTACAAGGATCTGGAGCGCTTCGATCGGGCGGACTGGGCGGACTTCTACAACAGCCTGGCCCAGGTGACGGACTACTGGGATTTTACCCTCAGCTCCCTGAGCTGGGATCCCCGCTATTTCTATGACGATACCCACGCCCGCAACGCCCTGGGCACCATGGAGGCGGCCCGGATCTTCGGGGACGAGAGCGTGTGGATGCCGGAGGATTTCGGCCGCTATGTGCCGAAGGGCTCCGAGCCCGGGGCCCCGGGCTGCGAGCCGGTGCCCACGGAGGATTACAGCGTGCGGGTCCCCATCCTGCGCTACCATCACCTGGTGGAGGAAGGCGAGGCCGGAGATACGGTGCTGAGCGCCGCGGTCTTTGCCGGACAGATGGACGCGCTCAAGGCGGCGGGCTATACCACCGTGGATATCTGGCAGCTGCGGGACTACGTGGAGCACGGGACCCCCCTGCCGGAGAAGCCCGTGATGATCAGCTTCGACGACGGCTACGAGAGCAACTATTCCATCGCCTATCCCATTTTGAAGGAGCGCGGCTTCAAGGCGACGATCTTTGCCATCGGCGTCTCCATGGGCAAGGATACGTATAAGGACACCGGCAAGCCGATGATCCCCCATTTCTCCCTGGAGCAGGCGGCGGAGATGACGGCCTCGGGTCTGATTACCGTGGCCAGCCACGGCTACGACGTGCATGAGGTGGAGGGCCTGGACCCGGAGCCCGTCCGCAAGGGCCCCCTGCAGCGGGAAGGGGAGAGCGAGGCGGAATACGTGGAATTTCTGACGCAGGACGCGAAGCGGATGCAGGAGCTGCTGGGCGAGGCGGGAGGCTTCTTCTCCTACCCCACCAGCCGCCATGACGAGCGCTGCCTGGTGATCCTGAGCCGGGCCGGGGTCTTTGCCACGGTCTGCGGCGACGGCCCCTGCGCCACGCTGCTCAAGGGCCTGCCCCAGTGCCTCTACGACATGCCGCGCCAGCTGGTGACGGAGGATATGAGCGGGGCTGAGCTGCTGGCCGCCATCGAAAGCGTCGGCCCCGACGCGGAACGGCCCTGATACGGGGCGCAGGCTTGCGGTGACAGGCCGCGGGCCGGGAAACGAGAAGGAGGAAAGGCCTTGCGATATCGGACGATTCTGTTTGACTTTGACGGGACCCTGTTTGACACGGTGGAGGGGATCACCAAAAGCATCCAATACGCCCTGCGGAAGCACGGGCGGGAGGAAGCCCTGGACCGGCTCCGCTGCTTTGCGGGCCCGCCGCTGGTGGACAAGTTCATGGAGGTCTACGGCGTGCGCCAGGCCGAAGCGGAGCAGCTGGTGGTGGATTTCCGGGAGCGCTACGTGCCCGTGGGCGTCTATGAGAGCCGACCCTTTCCGGGCATCCGGGCGCTGCTGGAGTCCCTGCGGGCTGCGGGGCTGAGGACAGCCGTGGCCACCTCCAAGCCCCAGCCCATGGCGGAGCTGCTGCTGGACCGGGCCGGGATGCGGGACTGCTTCGACGCCGTCGTGGGCAGCAGCCCGGCGCTGAACAATGAAAAGAAATGGCAGATCGTGCGGCGGGCCATGGAGCTCTGCGCCTCGGCGCCCGGCGAAACGGTGCTGATCGGAGATACGAAATACGACGTCCTCGGCGCGGCCAGGGCCGGGATCCCCTGCATTGGGGTGGCCTGGGGCTACGCGGAGCCGGGGGAGCTGGAGCAGGCCGGCGCGGAGCGGATCGTGGAAGACATGGACGAGCTGCTGGCCCTGCTGACGGCGGCGGAGCCCGCCGAATAATCGGGAGCAAACCGGCCGGAGGCGCAGGGCGCCGGGAGGAAGGGGAGCGGAGATATGGAGAACGAACAGACGCCCGCGCTGATCCCTCACCCCGAGGACGCGGCGCTGCGGGAGGAGATCGCCCGCCTGCGGGCCGCGCTGACGGCCCTGCTGCTGCAAAAGGACGAGCTGCAGCTGATCCAGTGCCGTCGGATCGAGGCCGCCTACCTGCGGCGCTTCGGCGCCCTGGAGCTGAAGCTCTACGAGACCTGGTGCGGCTGCCTGCGGGCCAAGCGCAAGGCCAAGCTGATCCGGGCCCGGCACAACCGCCGGGCGGCCGCCGATCTGGAGCAGATCGAGGCGGAGCTGGACGGAGAGCTCTCCGTCTACCGGGAGGAGCTGGAGGCCCGCTGCCAGAAGGTGGCCGGCGTCATGGAAAAGCACGAGGGACCGGGCCTCAGTCCCAAGGGCGCCAGGGAGCTGAAGGAGCTCTACCGCCAGGCGGTCAAGTCCCTGCACCCGGATCTGCATCCGGGGGAGGACGAGACCCGGGCGGCCAGGCTGGATCAGGCCATGCGGGCCTACCGGACCGGGGATCTGGCCATGCTTCGCAGCATCTGCGACAGCCTGGACGGCCCCGTTGAAGGGGAGCGCGCCGGTCTGGAGGCGCTGCGGGCGGAGGCCGACCGGCTGCGCGCCGCCGTGCGGGAGCTGGACCGGCAGCTGAATGCCATCAAGCAGGCCTATCCCTACAACGCCCGGCCTCTGCTGGAGGACGAGGCGCTGGGGCGGGCCCATGAGCGGGAGCTGGAGACCCAGCTCCGGGAGCTGAACCGGCGGACGGCCCGCTATGAGGCGGCCATCGAAGAAATGCTGGCCAAGGAGGAGGGAGACGCGCTGTGAGCAAGGAGCTGATCCAATCGGGCTCCGGGGGCCTGATCCGGACCCTCCACGCGGCGATTCAGACGCCCGCGCCCTATTCCGAGGACATCCTCCTGCTGACGACCCTGGTGGCTGGGACCACCCACACCGCGGGTCTGGAGGAGCTGGAGCCCTTCCTGCGTCCGGGGGAACGGCTGATCCTGAGCCGCATGCCGGAAAACCCCTCCGACCCCAACGCCATCAAGATCTACACCCGGGAGCGGGTCAAGCTGGGCTACGTGCCCCGGAGGGACAACCAGATCCTGGCCCGGCTCATGGACGCCGGAAAGCTGCTCTACGCGGTGATCCGGGAGAAGCAGCGGCAGGAGAACTGGCTGCGCATCGGGATCGACATCTATATGACCGAGGATTGATCCGTCGCAGCGGCGCACTGCGCGCCGACGATCCGCATCGGAAGGAGGGAAAGCCTGTGGGCGACGACAGCTATGTGGTGTTCGACGTGGAGACGCCAAACAGCCGCAACGACCGCATCAGCGCCATCGGCCTGGTGCTGGTGGAGAACGGGGAGCAGACCACCCACTTTTATTCCCTGGTGAATCCGGAGACAAGCTTCGACGCCTTCAACATCCGGCTGACGGGCATCACCCCCCGCATGGTCCGGGACCAATTGAGCTTTCCGCTGCTCTGGGAGCTGCTGCGGCCGCTGATGGAGAAGGGGATCCTCTGCGCCCACAACGCGCCCTTCGATCTGGGGGTTTTGGGCTGCTGCCTGCGGGATTACGGGATCGCCTGGGAGCCCTGCCGCAGCTACGTCTGCACCTGCCAGATGGGCAGAAGACTGCTGCCCCAGGCGCCGAATCACAGACTGAATACTCTTGCAGAAATGCTGGGCCTGCCCCTGCAGCACCACAACGCGCTGAGCGACAGCCGGGCATGTGCGGGACTTCTGCAATATTACCGAAATATGACGGATTTAAGACAATTCCAAAGGAGCTACGATTTCCGGGAGCTTCGGACCCGCAGCCCCCGGGAAATGGATGGGGCCGCGGAATAAAAATGTAAATTTTTGTATTTTTACCTGCTTTTTTCCTCTGCCCGCCTTGACATGCTCTTCGTTCGCGGCTATAATCTATCTAATATAACGAAAGCCATGAAACGGAAGGACGGAGGGCCTGGTTATGAAAAACCCCCTATCCCCAAATGAATTCAAGATCATGCAGCTCTTATGGAAGGAAGGGCGGCCCCTTTCCCGGCCTGAGATCATCGAGCTGATCCCGGACCGCGATTGGAATCCGAATTCCATCCATCTGATCCTGAACAACATGATCGAAAAGGGCGTGATCCGCGTGGAGGGCATGACCCGCTGCGGCCGGGGCTACGGCCGGACCTACGCCGCCACGGTGGACAATCTGGAATACGCCGTGAACCTGCTCAAGGACGCCACCCCGGAGACCGACCCGGACGAACGGGTCCTGGGCGTTCTGAAGCTCCTGCTGGCCGACGGCGTCAAGCCCGAGACGGTTGAGGAGCTCAAATCCATTCTTGCGGCACGCTGATCCACGTATTTTTCGGGAGCACCCCGCGATAGGCGCAGTGTTGCGCTGGCGGGGTTTTGTTATACTTAGTATACTTAACCCATACACAGCTTGGATATGACGAAGGAGATTCAATATGATCACAGTATCCGATCTTGGCATGCAGTTTGCGGGCTCCGTGCTCTTTCAGCACGCGGATCTGCAGTTTACAGCGGGCAACTGCTACGGCGTCATCGGCGCCAACGGTTCCGGCAAATCCACGCTGGTCCGGATCCTCTCGGGGGAGCTGGAGCCCACCAAGGGCTATGTGGCCGTCAAGCCCGGCGTCCGCATGTCCGTTCTGAAGCAGGATCAGTTCCGCTACGACGCCTATTCCGTCATGGATACGGTCATCATGGGGAACCTGCATCTGTATGAGATCATGAAGGAGAAGGACGCCATCTACGAAAAGGAGGACTTCTCCGACGAGGACGGCCTGCGGGCCGCGGAGCTGGAGGCGGAGTTCGCGGAGCTGAACGGCTGGGAGGCGGAGTCCGACGCCAGCCGCATCCTCCAGGGCCTCGGGGTGGACGTGAGCAAGCACTATGACCGGATGGCGGACACCGACCCCCGGGACAAGGTGAAGGTCCTGCTGGCCCAGGCACTCTTCGGCAACCCGGACATCATCCTGCTGGACGAGCCCACCAACAACCTGGACATCGAGTCCATCAACTGGCTGGAGGACTTCCTGCTGGACTACCCCGGCACGGTGATCGTGGTCTCCCACGACCGCCACTTCCTCAACACCGTCTGCACCAACATCGTGGACATCGACTACGGCAAGATCAAGATGTACGTGGGCAACTACGACTTCTGGTACGAGTCCAGCCAGCTGGTCCAGGCCCTGCTGCGCAACAAGAACAAGCGCAACGAGGAGAAGATCGCCGAGCTCCAGGCCTTCATTTCCCGCTTCTCCGCCAACAAGTCCAAGAGCAAGCAGGCCACCGCCCGCCGGAAGCTGCTGGACAAGATCTCCCTGGAGGAGATCCCCTGCTCCACCCGCCGCTATCCCTTCGTGGGCTTCACCCGGGAGCGGGAGGTGGGCAAGGACGTGCTCTTCGTCACCGAGGTCAGCAAGACCGTGGACGGGGTGAAGCTGCTGGACAAGGTCAGCTTCATCGCGGGCCGAAACCAGAAGATCGCTTTTGTGGGCGAGAATGAGCTGGCCCAGACCGTCATGTTCAAGCTGCTGATGGGGGAGCTGGAGCCTGACGAGGGAACCATCAAGTGGGGCGTTTCCACCTCCCGCAGCTACTTCCCCAAGGACAACACCGCCTATTTCGAGGGCCACGACGAGTCCCTGGTGGACTGGATGCGGCCCTTCTCCGAGAAGAAGGACGACGTCTATCTCCGGGGCTTCCTGGGGCGGATGCTCTTCTCCGGCGACGAGGTCTTCAAGCCCGTCTCCGTCCTCTCCGGCGGCGAGAAGGTCCGGATGATGCTCTCCCGGATGATGCTCTCCGGGGCCAACTGCATCCTGCTGGATCAGCCGACGAACCACCTGGATATGGAATCCATCCAGGCGGTCAACAAGGGCGTCACCGCCTTCCCGGGCAACGTCTTCCTGGCCTCCCACGACCATGAGCTGCTGTCCACCACCGCCGACCGCATCATCGAGTTCCTGCCCGACGGGAAAATCATCGACCGGCTCTGCGGCTACGACGATTATCTGGATTGGAAGCGGGAGAACGGCCGGCAGCCGCACGGGAAGGGATGAGAATTTTTACTTTTCATATAGACTTTTTCCCGCGGAATTGCTATACTGTCCATTGGAAGCAACGCGCTTTCTCAGAATGAATCACACAAAAGGAGATCAAGGCATGAAACAAGTCAAAAAGCTCGTGGCGCTGCTGCTGACAGCTGCGCTGGTGCTGAGCCTCTTCCCGGCGGCTGTCTTCGCCCTGGAAGGGGAGGAAGCACTGCCCACCCCGGAAGCGCCCAACTACGGCCTGATTAACAAGTATCACGAGGGCACGACTGCGGTCACCGACGCCTATCTGCGCGGCGAGACCCTGGAGATCAACGGCGTTTCCGTCGGGAGACCGGTCCAGGATCTGCCCAGCTCCTGGGACAGCCGCACGCACGGCTGGGTCACCTCCGTGAAGAATCAGAACCCCTACGGCTCCTGCTGGGCCCACGCGGCCCTGGCCAGCGTGGAGGGCTACATGATCAAGCACGGCGTCCCCGTGGGCGCCGGGGCTGCCGCCACCACCAGCCTGAACCTGTCCGAGACCCAGCACTGCTGGTTCAACTACAGCTACGCCTACGACGCCGAGGGCATGCTGAACGGCGACAAGTCCACGCCCCAGGATACCTGTCTGGATCAGGGCGGCAACGGCGAGATGTCCGCCTACACTCTCCAGCGCTGGACCGGCGCCGCGGATGAATCCGTCGCCGCCCTGACCTATGGCAACGCCAGCTCCGTCAACTACAACGGGCTGGACAGCCAGTACGCCTACCAGTACAACGTCAGCCACGTCCAGAACTCCGAATGGATCCCCGGCACGAACGTGGACGCCGTCAAGCAGGCCATCATGGACTACGGCGCAGGCAACATCAGCTACTACGAGACCGGCTACGCCTATACCTATATCTGCAATACAGGCAGCAATTACGCAAACCACGCCATTACCCTGATCGGCTGGGACGACAGCATCGCCGTCTCCAAATTCCAGCCCAACCGGCCCTCCAAGCCCGGCGCCTGGCTCTGCAAGAACTCCTGGGGCACAAGCCAGTTTGACAATGGCTACTGCTGGATCTCCTATGAGGACACCTCAGTTCTCGAGGGGTACATCTTCTTCTACGACGCGGAGCCCATCGACAACTATCAGCACAACTATCAGTACGACGGCACCTGCAACGTGGTCTGCTACGGCAAGGGCTGGAACAACAGCATTGACTACTACGAGGGCTTTGCCAACGACACCAAGGTCGCCAACGTCTTCACCGCCAAGGGCAACGAGAGCCTGCGGGCCGTGGGCTTCTGCAACTGGGACGAGGCCATGACCTATACCGTGGAGATCTACAAAAATCCCAATGTCGGCAATCCCTCCTCCGGAGAGCTGTTGGCCTCCCAGACCGGCTTTCTGACCTTCTCCGGCTACTACACCATCCCCCTGGAGAACCCCGTCGCCCTGTCCGCCGGCGATACCTTTGCCGTGGTGGTCTCCCAGAACGTCCCCGTGGCCGACGAAAACGGCAAGTACGTCCACACACCCTACGACGCCACCTTCAACAACAGCGATGTGATTTCCTGGGCTTCCTTTATCCATGCCAACCACGGCAATACCTCTTATTACAAAGAGCCCAACGGCGCCTGGACCGACTGCCCGGAGAACGGCGACTACCGCATCAAGGCCTACACCGACGACATCCTCTTCAACCTCACCGCCATCTCCAACAACGAGGCCTGGGGCACCGTCCAGGTGGACGGCGCCAGGATCCTTGCCAGCCCCGCGGAGGGCTACTACGTGGAGAGCTGCGAGGTGCTTGAAGGCGCCGCCGTCTGCACCATCGACGTCAACACGATCCTGGTCTCCGCCTCCGAGGACTGCACCGTTCTGGTCAATTTCGCCCCCAAGCCCACCTTCACGGTGAACTTTATGGTCTCCGGCACCCCGGCCGGCAGCCAGAGCGCCCTGATCTATGACGAAATCACCCTGCCCGATTCTGTTTCCATTGATCCCGAGGGCTGGAGCTTCTCCGGCTGGACGACCCGGCAGATCGAGGAGACCACCGATGCGCCGGAATTCTACGCCCCCGGCGCTGCCTACATGGTCACGGGCAGCGTGACCCTCTATGCCCTCTTCACCCGGGTGGAGGAGGGGACCGGCGAGCTCTGCTACGAGCTGCTCAGCGCTGCTCCTGCTGATTGGACCGGCAACTATGTGATCACCTACGGCACCGACAGCAGCCTTCGGGTCATGAAGGGCGTTACGGTCAGCTCCAACGGTGCGGAAATTGAGAACAGCGCCAACGCCGCCGCTCTTTCCGCCAGCGGCATGAGTCTGAATGGGACGCAGCTGACCAACGCCGCCAACGCCTATGTGTTCAAGGTGGCAGCCAGCGGAAACTACTACACCATCCGCAGCGCTTCCACGAACGTCTACGTCGGCGAGACCACCAGCAACTACCTGGGAGGCTATAACAGCTACGTCTCAGGCTACTGCGACTGGTCGCTGGGCACGCAGACCAACGCAAGCTCCGCAACCTGTGTCAATGGCGGCAGCTATCCCTATCTGAGCTTCAATCCCTCCAGCAACTATTTCTGGACCCAGGGCAGCAACGGTATTTCCAACGGCTACGTCTACAATATCCGCTGGTGGAGAGAGACCCAGCTTGATACAACCTACTACTGGACCGACCCCGTGGCTGGCGAGCACGACCATGTGCTGGAGCATGTGGAGGCCGTCGCCCCCGGCTGTGTGGAGGGGGGCAACATCGAGTACTGGCGCTGCACGATCTGCGGCAAGTATTTCGCCGACGCCGCCGGGGAGGAGGAGCTCAACCCGGACGCCGTCCTCGTGGCCCCGCTGGGACACGACTATGTGGCGGTCGTGACGCCGCCCACCCCGGATGATCCGGGCTATACCACCCACAGCTGCACCCGCTGCGGCGACAGCTACGTGGATTCCTACACCGATCCGCTGGGCTACGATTACACCGTCAGCTTCAGCACCCCCGCCGGCATTGCGGCCCCCGCGCCCATGACGGTGAACTCCCTGGCCGGGGCGGAGCTGCCCTCCGCCGAGGCCCCCGCGGGCTACAGCTTCCTGGGCTGGGTGGCGGACGACTATGACAACGTGCGCACAAAGCCCGCGGAGATCTTCACCGGCCTGTACAAGCCCGCCTGCGATCTCACCCTCAGGGCCCTGTACAGCTATGAGCTCGACGAGAGCACGCCTCCCGCCATGACCCGGATGAGCACCGCCGACAGCCTGGCCGCGGGGGACCGGATCGTGATCACCGCCGCCGGTACCGGCTTCGGCCTCTATCAGCAGAACAGCGAGGGGCTCAGCGGCCACGTCCAAAACTTCGCCTTTACCGAGGACGTGGACGCCATCCTGGAGGACGGAAAGCGCTGCCTCGACGTCAGCCCCGCCGACAACGGCTGGTATCTGGGGGACGAGGAGAACGGCTTCCTCCACAACCCCGGCGCCAACAGCCTGACGGTCTCCGACACCGACAAGACGGCATGGACCCTGACGGTCAGGAACGGCTGTCTGGCCCTCACCGCCAACGGGCGCTTCCTGTACTGCCGGACCACCATGACCAACGCAGCCGCCAACCAATGGCGCTTGATCGAGGCGGCCAGCAGCACCCCCACCAGCACCCTGGAGATCTACAAGGTGACCGGGGGCGCGGCCGTCACCGTCTGCTACACCACCGTCATCGCCCCGCCCCATGAGCACAGCCCCGGGGAGCCCGTAAGGGAGAACGAGGTCCCCGCCACCTGCACCGAGGCCGGCGGATATGATACGGTTACGTATTGCTCTGTCTGCGGCGAAGAACTGGAGCGCGTGCACACAGAGATCCCCGCCCTGGGTCATACGCCTGCCGATCCCGTCAAGGAAAACGAGCGCCCCGCCACCTGCACCGAGGCCGGCGCCTATGATACCGTGGTCTGCTGCGCCGTCTGCGGCGCCGAGCTGAGCCGCGCACACGTGGACACGGAGGCGCTGGGCCACGAATGGGACGAGGGCGTTGTGACGGTGGAGCCCACCGAGACGAGCACCGGCATCCTGCTGTATACCTGCGTCCGCTGCGGCGCGACCCGCGAGGAGGAGATCCCCGTTCTGCCGCACGATTGCAAGATCGCGCAGTTCACCGACGTCATGGAGGCTTACCCCTACGGCACGCCTGAGCACGAGGCCATTGAATGGGCCTTCACCGCCGATCCGCAGGTCACCGCCGGTACCAGCGAGACCAGCTTCGGTGTCGGCAAGGCGGTCAAGCGCGGCGACGCGATGTTCTATCTGTGGGTTGCCGCCGGCAAGCCCGAGCCCACGCTGACCACCAGCCCCTTCACCGATGTGACCGATCCCAAGGCCTACTACTACAAGGCTGTGCTGTGGGCCTATGAGAACGGCATCACCAAGGGCGTCAGCGACACCCTGTTCGGCAGAAAGAAGACCGTGAGCCGCAGGGATATGATGGTGTTCCTGTACAAGCAGCAGGGCACGCCTGCCTTCACGCTGTCCGAGAGCCCCTACACCGATGTGACCGATCCGAAGGCCTACTACTACAAGGCTGTCATGTGGGCCTACGAGAAGGGCATCGACAAGGGCGCCGACGGTATGTTCAACGGCAAGTCCGACTGCCTGCGCGAGACGGTGGTCCTGTGGATGTACCGCACCCTGCAGAGCAAGGCGCTGGCTGAATAAGAAACAAGTCGCCCGGGGCTCCGGAAACCGAAGGGTTTTCGGAGCCCTTTTCCTGTGCGCCGGTTCAGTATCAAAAATTAACAATCAATATTCGCATTTTTATGTGGACATTTTTATGCAATCTGCTATAATATTTATGGCAATACGTCGGATGGACGTAAAACATATTTGTGCCAAGAAGGAGAACCGAATATGAATCTGCACCTCAAAAAGCTTCTTGCGGTGACGCTGGCAGTCATACTCGTGCTTGGAGTGTTCCCGACTGCGGCCATCGCCAGGGAAGCGGAGCCCTTTGAGCCGATCGACAGCGAGCTCAACTATGGGCTCATCAACCAGTATCACGTGGGCACCAAGGCTGTCTCTGACGCCTACCGCAAAGGAGAAAGCCTGGAAATCAACGGCGTGAACGTGACCGAGCCCGTTCGCGATCTTCCCAGCTCCTATGACAGCCGCAACTACAACTACATCACATCCGTCAAGGATCAGAACCCCTACGGCTCCTGCTGGGCCCACGCGGCCATGGGCAGCGTCGAGGCCTACATGATCAAGTATGGCGTACCGGTCGGCACCGGTTCCGCCGCCACCACCAGCCTGAACCTTTCCGAGACCCAGCACTGCTATTTCAACTACAGCACTGCTTACGACGCCGAGAGCATGACAAACGGTGATGCCTGCAATCTCACCGGCAGTGACAGCTGTCTGGATTCCGGCGGCAACGGCGAAATGTCCGCCTACACCCTGCTGCACTGGACCGGCGCTGCCAACGAAGCCGACGCAAATGCGTTAAAGTACAGCAATGCTTCCTCGGTAGCCAGCTCCGGCCTGGACAGCCAGTACTGCTATCAGTACAACGTCTGCCACGTTCAGAACTCCGAATGGATCCCCGGCGACAACGTCACCGCCATCAAGGAAGCCATTATGAAGTACGGCGCCGGCAACATCAGCTACTGCGCGGGCACCAGCTACAGCACCTACACCAACACCTATCAGTGCGTCATCGACACCTCCAGCCAGGAGAGCAGCTCCCACAAGTGGGCCAACCATGCCATCACCGTGGTGGGCTGGGACGATTCTATCTCGAAATCAAACTTCAAGCCGAACACGCCCTCCGGCAACGGCGCTTGGCTCTGCAAGAACAGCTGGGGCACCGGCTACTTCAAC
>JAFYAB010000050.1 GCA_017540945.1 Oscillospiraceae bacterium
AACCATCAGACGGGCCGCACCACGCCCCTCCAGACCCGGGGCTACGTGGCCATGTCCGGCGCCTTCGGCTACGAGCTGGACCTGGCAAAGCTCTCCGAAGGGGAGCTGGAGGAGATCCGGCATCAGATTCAGCACTTCCGGCAGGACGAGGCCCTGCTCCAGCGGGGGCTCTACTACCGCCTGGACGAGTTCACCGAGGCTCAGGACGCCTCCGCCTGGCTCTTCGTCAGCGAGGATCGGAGCAGGGCCCTGCTGAACGTGGTGGTGCGTTCGCCCCACGCCAACGCGCCCTTGATTCATCTGCGCTTCAAGGGCCTGGACCCGGCGGCCCGCTATACCATTGAGGAGGACGACGGGGTCCGCTCCGGCGCGGCGCTGATGTACGGCGGCTACACCCTGCCCCAGCTCATCGGCGACTACCCCGCGGTGCAGCTCCACCTGAGAAAAATAGAATAAGCTCTGTAGCGGCGCACATTGTGCGCCACATACACCCCGCACCGCTGTTCAAAATTTGGGAGGACGCCCATGAGAGACCGACTGAAGATCTGGTACTACACCGAGCTGAAGAAACTCTACGCCCTGAACTGGCGAGAGAAAATCGAATACGTCTGGAACTATTACAAGCTCTGGATCATCGGGATCGTCTGCTTCCTCTCTCTGACGGTGTTCCTGATCGTACGCATCACCGCGAACGTGGAGGGCTTCTGGCTCAACGGCAGCTTTGCCAACACCACCGTCCGGGCGGGCAGCGGCTCCCTGCTCTGGGAGGACTTTGAGGCTTGTGCCCAGTTTGATTTGAAGGAGAAAAAGCTGGAATTTGACGACCAGGTCTATTTTGACTACCTGAAAAACCAGGCCCGGGGCAACAACTATTACAACGCCTTTGTCTCCCTGACCGACGCGGGCATTCTGGACTTCATCGTCATGGCCCCGGACTCCCTGTCCGCTCTGGCCCAGTCGGGCCGCCTGACGGACCTGCGGCTGGAGCAGACGAAGGCCCTGCTGGAGCGGTATGCGGACCGGCTGATCTACTTTCAGAGCGAGACCGACGGAGCGATTCCCGTGGGCATCGACCTGTCGGACAGCCTGCTGGTGACAAAGTACCGGGTTTATTCCCCGGAGGAGGGCTGCGCCATGGGGATCTGCGCCCGTACCGGGAATTTGGAGCAAATTGCCCTGTTCTTACAGTTCGTTTTGGAGGAGGGATAAGCATGCGGGAGCGAATCAACGCCTTTTTGTCCAATGAAAGCAGCTTCGGCAAGCTCATGACCAAGCTTGGCATCATCATCGGCGCCAATCTCATGTTCGTTCTGTTCAGTCTGCCGGTGCTGACCCTCGGCGCAGGCTGGGCAGCCCTGTGTCACGTGATGTTGAAAACCCTCCGGGGAGACGGGGTCCTGAACCCCTTCAAGCAGTTCTGGCTGGGCTTCAGGGCCAATTTCAAGCAGGCCACCGTCGTCTGGCTGCTGACCCTGGCCCTGGGCTTCCTGGGCTGGCTGGACGTTCGCTTCCTCCTGCATCAGGGCGGCGCCATGGTGAACTTCCGCTACGCCGTCTACGCCGTGGGTCTGGTGCTGCTGATCGGCGTGATCTACATCTTCCCGGTGATGGCAGCCTTTGCCAACAAGCTGCCGGTGCTGTTCCGCAGCGCCTACTACTTCGCCCTGAAGAACCCGCTGAAGCTAATCGTGCTGCTGTTCTTCCACGTCTTTCCGCTGTATCTCACCTACACCGACGCCCAGATGCTGCCCCTCTATGCCTTTTTGTGGACCTTCTTCGGCTTCGGCGCCATCGCCATGCTGACAGCGAAACTCCTGCTGCCGCTGTTTACGCCCCTGCTGCCGCTTGTGGATGAGGCCGGTGATTTCATCCTGGATGACGAAGGCAAACCCCTTATGCCCGGCGACGAGGACCGCATCACGGATTCCGGCGTGCGGGAGAAAACCGAACAGGAAATTCTCGAAGAAATGAAAAAGCTGGGAATGTAATACGGAGGGTTGAAATGAATTGTTCTGTGGCAATACTTCGCGCCGCCCTGCAGGACGGGCGCTATGATGCGGCACTGAAGGCTCTGTACGGTGAAACGGAAACCGCAAGACAGCGTGCGCTGCGCGTGACAGAGGCCTTCCTGTCCGCCTATGGAAACAGAAAGGAGGCAGCCCTGTTTTCCGGTCCCGGCCGGACGGAGCTGGGCGGCAACCACACGGATCACCAGCACGGGCACGTACTCTGCGGAAGCGTGGATCTGGACGTGCTGGCCTGCGCCGCGCCGAACGGCCTGCGCGTCATCCGCGTCCACTCCGAGGGCTATGCTCCGTTGGAGGTGGATCTGGCACGGCTTTCTCCGCTGGAGGAAGAAAAGAATACCACGGCAGCCTTGATCCGCGGTGTCACAGCAAAACTGACAGAGCTTGGATATCCTGTCGGAGGGTTTGACGTCTGCGCGTGCTCCAACGTACTCTCCGGCTCCGGCCTGTCCTCCTCGGCCGCATTTGAGGTGCTGCTCTGCAATATTGCGAACCATTTCTTCTGCGCCGGCGCTTTGGACAGTGTGGAAATCGCCAAGATCAGTCAATATGCCGAAAACGTCTTTTTCGGCAAGCCCTGCGGACTCATGGATCAGATGGGCTCCTCCATCGGCGGCGCGGTGGCCATCGACTTCCGCGATCCTGCCTCGCCCGTCGTGGGGCGGGTGGACTACGACTTCTCCCGCTCCGGCCATGCGCTGTGCATCATCGACACCGGCTCCACCCACGCGGATTTGACGGACGACTACGCGGACATCACCCGGGAGATGGGTACTGTGGCGGCCTTTTTCGGAAAGCAGTTCCTTCGGGACGTGCCGGAGGCCGACTTCCGGGCTGCGCTGCCGGCCCTCAGAGCCGCTTGCGGCGATCGGGCGGTGCTTCGTGCCCTGCACTTCTTTGCGGAGGACCGGCGGGCGATCCTGGAGGCGGAGGCGCTGCAGCGGGGCGATTTCGCGACATTCCTGGCGCTCGTTCGGGAATCGGGCCGCTCCTCGGCCTTGCAGCTCCAAAACACCTATTCTCCCGCCGCGCCCCAGAGTCAGGCGATCTCTGTCGCCCTCGCGGTGGGCGAAGGGCTCCTGGCCGGGACCGGCGCGATTCGCGTCCACGGGGGCGGTTTTGCCGGAACAGTCCAGGCCTGGGTGCCGGTGGATCGGCTTGATGCTTTCCGGGAAGGGATCGAGGCGGTGTTCGGAGCCGGGAAATGTCATATTCTGCACGTCCGCCCCATCGGCGGCTGCGTCATCACAGATCAGGAGGGGTAACGATGGCAATTCTTGTATTGGGTGGGGCCGGCTACATCGGCTCCCACACGGTTTACGCGCTGATCGAGACGGGCCGTGACGTTGTGGTGGCCGACAATCTGCTGACCGGCTTCCGGGCCGCCGTCCATCCGAAGGCAAGGTTCTACGAGCTGGACATCCGGGACCGGAAGGCTCTGGACAGCCTGTTTGAACAGGAACGCATCGAGGGCGTCATCCACTTCGCTGCTTCCAGCCAGGTTGGCGAGAGCATGAGCGATCCTCTCAAATACTACGACAACAACCTCTGGGGGACCACGTGTCTGCTGGAAAGCATGATCGCCCACAACGTTAAAAAGATTGTCTTTTCCTCCACTGCCGCGACCTACGGCCTGCCGGAGAAAATGCCGATTTCAGAGTCTGATCGTACCCGGCCCATCAATCCCTACGGCGAGACAAAGCTCGCCATGGAGAAAATGATGGCCTGGGCGGACAAGGCCATGGGGCTCAAATACGTCGCCTTGCGGTACTTCAACGCCTGCGGCGCCCATCCCGGCGGCGCCATCGGCGAGGCCCACGATCCGGAGACACACCTGATCCCGATCATTCTCCAGGTGCCAAACGGCCAGCGGGAGTTCATCGGCATCTACGGCGACGACTATCAGACGAAGGACGGCACCTGCGTGCGGGACTATATACACGTCTGCGATCTGGCCCAGGCGCACATTCTCGCGTTGGACTATCTGCTGGCCGGAAATGAGTCTAATACCTTCAACCTCGGAAACGGCGTCGGCTTTACCAACAGGGAGGTCGTGGACTATGCCCGCCGGGTCACGGGCCATCCGATCCCTGAGAAAATCCTGGCCCGCCGCCCCGGCGATCCGGATATGCTGGTAGCCAGCTCCGAAAAGGCGCGCACGGTCCTGGGCTGGAAACCGCAGTACGCTGAGCTGGAGACGATCCTTTCCACCGCCTGGAATTGGCACAAGAACCATCCCCAGGGCTATGAGGACTGAACTATGAACGCAGTAAAAGCGCTTGTTGCCTATGCCCTGCAAACAGGGCTGATCGAAGCCGGGGAGGAAACCTGGGCGCAAAACGTCATTCTGGAAACGATCAAAACGGACGATTTGCCAGATATTGAGGTGGCGGAGCAGGCCACCCTCCCAGTCATTCTGGACGCGCTGACCGATCATGCCCGCCCCGGCGCGAGCATCGTCTATCGGGATCTGTTCGACACGGGCCTCATGGGCAGACTGACGCCGCGTCCCGCTCAGGTGCGGGAACGGTTTGCGGCCCTGCGGGCCTGCGATCCAAAGGCGGCGACCGATTGGTACTATCGGTTCAGCCAGGACACGAATTATATTCGCAGAGACCGCATCGCAAAGGACATTCAGTGGAAGGCTCCCACAGAATACGGAGAGTTGGATATCACGATCAACCTCTCCAAGCCGGAAAAGGATCCGAAGGCGATTGCCGCCGCCCGGAATCTTCCCGCCGCGGCCTATCCCTGCTGTCTGCTCTGCGCGGAGAACGAGGGCTATGCGGGCAGAGTCAACCACCCGGCGCGGCAGAATCACCGCACGGTACCGATCACGATCAACGGCAGTCCGTGGTTCCTGCAGTACAGCCCCTATGTTTATTACAACGAGCACTGCATCTGCTTCAACAGCGTCCACACGCCGATGAAGATCGACAGGGCCTGCTTCGCCAAGCTGCTGGACTTCGTCGGGCAGTTTCCCCACTACTTCGTGGGCTCCAACGCCGATCTTCCCATCGTGGGTGGCAGCATTCTGGCCCACGATCACTTCCAGGGCGGACACTATACCTTCGCGATGGAGACCGCGCCTGTGGAAACGCCAATTTCCTTCCCCGGCTTTGCCGACGTGGAGGCCGGGATCGTAAAATGGCCCATGAGCGTCATCCGCATCACCGCCAAGGTGCCGGAATGCCTGGTTGAGCTCGCGGACAGGATCCTCGCTGCGTGGCGCGACTACACAGACGAAAGCGCTTTCATCTATGCACAGACCGACGGAGAGCCGCACAACACGATCACGCCCATCGCACGGCGGCGCGGCGAACGGTACGAGCTGGACCTGGTCCTGCGCAACAACATCACGACGGCGGAGCATCCCCTCGGCGTCTATCATCCCCACGCGGAGCTGCACCACATCAAGAAGGAAAATATCGGCCTCATCGAGGTCATGGGTCTGGCTGTCCTGCCCGCGCGGTTGAAGGACGAGCTCAGCGACGTGGCGGAGAAGCTCGCAAAGGGCGAACGGGTCGAAGGCGTCCACGCCGAATGGGCGGAGACCCTCGCAAAGCAGTACAGCTTTACGCCCGAGAACGCTGCCGTTATCGTCAAAGCCGAGGTGGGCAAGGTCTTCGCCCAGGTTCTCGAACACGCCGGCGTCTTCAAACGCACGCCGGAAGGCAGATCCGCTTTTTTGCGTTTTACAGCAACCATCTAGGCTTAAAACAAAAATCCTCCTGAATTCTTTATACGAACAAATACTTATAATGAACGATTTCGGATAAAAATGTAGGTGTTCATCGCACACTTCAGCCCTCAGGAATGCTGCTGAAGAGAATCAGACAAATCCGAATCCTTGGCTAACAAATCGTTGACAAATCTGATGTTATCATATAGAATAATGGTGCGTAGATATCTTACGTTCAGTTTCTGATAGTCAGGAAGCAGTCTTTGCTTCCGGCTAAACAGGTTCCTCGTTAGCGCTTCGGTATAACACAATGTTTTGGTTTCACTCCGGCGCAACACAGTTTCTTTATACTACTTCGGTTATGACAGTTTCAGATAGCTTTAGGCTATAGAAGCAGACTGACAATGGCCCTTAATGGGGGCTTGTTCGGTCTGCTTCTTGTTTTCCATGCGAATTACGTCGAAAAAACAACTCTGACCGGAGCGCCCCGTTGCTGCAGATGGCCTCGCCCTTGTATTATGAAAGTGAGGTCCTTATGATTTATCTGCCGCAACGATCCATTGATTTGCCCTCCGCACGATTTTCCCTTGCGCCTGTCCGTCCGCCGTCTGCGGAACGGGGCGCGGCGTGGGCATAACAGCCTATGCCCTGCACGTCTCACCAGGGCGACAACAACGCGCAGGCGGAGGCCGACGCCCTGCAGCGCGGAGATTTCGCGGAATTTCTGCAAATCGTGAACCGCTCCGGCCTGTCCTCCATTGAGAACCTGCAGAACATCTTCTCTCCGTCCCATCCGCAGAACCAGGCCGTGGGCCTGGCGATCTCCCTCGGCCGGGAGCTGCTGGACGGCGCCGGCGCGATCCGCGTCCACGGCGGCGGCTTCGCCGGGACGGTCCAAGCCTTCGTGCCGAATGAGAAGCTGGAGGCTTTCCGCAGCGGGATCGAAGCCGTCTTCGGCAGGGGAAAGTGCCACGTTCTCCACATCCGTCCCGTGGGCGGCTGCATACTGCTGCCATAATACGATTTCTTGATGAAACGCTTAGAAACCGTTTCATCAAGAAATCGTATAAGAACAGAACATGACCTGTCCGGCCTCCGGGGCTACCAATCGGGCAGAAACTGAAGGGCGTTGTCTCAAAACAGCGATAACAAGCTGAATTGAGGCAACGCCATAGTAGGTTCTTCTCAATTATGCGAAAATCAGGTCATGGTTTACGATTTCTTCCGCCCGACTGCGGATATTATTTATTCGCCGCACCCATTCCATTTGATCACTTGACTTAAGCTCCTCGGTAACGCCTTCACGCTCTGCCATCTGACGGATCAAGAGATCCAGCATATCGTTCGCCTGCTCGTCGATCTGGGCGAGATAAGCGCCGAGCTTTCCTTCGGCAACGAATTGAGAGTATACATGCCGCTGGCTGCGTTTCAGGTATTCTCCGTGAGCTCTGCCAAAGCGCCCGATGGAAGGACGCTCCTGCTCCAGTTTAGCGTCTCTGGCACCAAATTCTTCCGACGCAGGTTCTTCCGGATCTGCATCCTCGAATCTGGTACCAATCGGCAGATAATAGTCTCCCACCAGCTCATACTTCCAGCCGGTGTGTTCGTCAACGATATACTTTTTCATTACCAATCCCTCCAATCACCAGGCGTTTTCAATTCGATCCGTGTTTTGCTCCATCCATACAAGCAGCTTATCCTTCGCCACCAGCAGGCGGGATGCAACGTGCAGGGTCGGGAAATCGGCTCTGTGCAGAAGCTGGTAGGCGCCGGCGCGAGAGATTCCCAGATAGTCCTTCAGCTCTTTCACGCTGAGTACTCCGGGCAGATCATCATAGTTCTTGTACATTGTGCTTTCTCCTTTCGGTTTTCATGTATTGAGATAATTGTAACTCTCGAATGTAGCATGGACTGGCAAGAACTATGCTTCTACCGGCAATTGATTTTGAGATGATTTTTTGTTGTGGCAGACCCGTTTCCAGACCCTTTACGGAAAAAGACATTAAGGAATCAATAGATTCTACAGACTATATATTGTGGTTTACTCAGAAAATATTGACATTATTCCACAATATATGCCGCCAATGACATTCCAGATCGTCTTCGAATCCACCTTCCCCCACCAGAAAGACGAGACATCCTTTTGGATGGCTCGTCTTTCTGCGCTTGGGCATTCCGGAAGGTGGATTCGAAAGGCGGCTCTTGGCGACAGTCCGGTGGACTGTCGCAACCGCCGTGGCTTTTCCGCAGAAAAGCGAATCCACTGTACCGGGACCGAGGCGTTCCGAGGGGGCGAATCTACGCGAGACATCCTTTTGGATGGCTCGTCTTTCTGCGCTTGGGCATCTCGGAAGGTGGATTCGAAAGGCGGCTCTTGGCGACAGTCCGGTGGACTGTCGCAACCGCCGTGGCTTTTCCGCAGAAAAGCGAATCCACCTTCCCCCACCAGAAAGACGAGACGCCGTTTGGTGTCTCGCGTTTCTGCGTTTGAGTATTTGTATTTTCAGGGTGAATAATTGCAGAATCTCAGTTTTTTTGTTCTGCAATCAGCTTCGCCGGTCTATGGAAACGATTTCACCTTGGTGGATGCGAATAATCTCCTGGGCCTGAGCCGCTATATCCATGTCATGCGTGACCAGGATCAGAGTCTGACGCAGTTCGGATACTGTCTGCTTCAGCAGACGTAAGGTCTGCTGGCTTGTGTTAGGATCAAGGTTTCCTGTGGGCTCGTCCGCCAGAATAATAGCGGGTTTGGCCGCCAGAGCGCGGGCAATTGCCACGCGCTGCTGTTCACCGCCGGAAAGCTGCGACGGGTATTTCCGGAGCAGCGGTTCGATCTCCAACAACTCCAGCACGGTTTGCAAATGTACCTCATCCGCTTCCCTGCCGTCCAGGTGCAGCGGAATCCGGATATTTTCCCACACTGTGTGCTCCTGCAGCAGATTGTAGGCCTGAAACACAAAGCCGACCTTCCTGCGACGAAATCGGGCAAGTTCCCGGCGGGAAAGCTGAAACACCTCTTCTCCCTCGCACAAAACCTTGCCGGAGCTTGGGACGTCGAGTGCGCCGAGGATGTGAAGCAGCGTTGATTTTCCGCAGCCGCTTTTTCCAATGATCGCATAATACCTGCCTGGGAGGAAGCTGAGATTGACACCGCGAAGCGCTTCGACCGCTTGGGCTGTTCCGGGGTTATAGGTTTTTCTCAGATCAATAGTCTGCAAAATCGGTTCCATTGTTCTCAACTCCTCATATTATCGATCACCTTTGTTCGCCCCAACCGGGAAATCGGGATGCTTTGCAGCAAGGTATAGAAGAGAATAAAGCCGAGACATACCTGCGCATGCAGCGGCCAGGGGTAGGCGGCAAGATTTTCCTGAAGGGTGAACCAGGGCCTGCTGCTGAATAGGGCCGTCACGAGTTGGACCAGGCCCAGTAGCAGGTTCGCTCCGACGCAGCCCAGAAGCGCCAACCCAAAGGATTGCAGGAGCTGTCCCCGGAAGATTTGCCCGTTGGTCAGTCCAATCGCCTGGAGCAGGCCGAAGCGGAAGCGATCCTGCTCCGCGGCCATCCCCGCGGCGGCAAACAGCAGAGAAGACATGACCAAGGCCATTTCAATCCCCAGCAGCAGATACAATAACATTCTGCTCTGTGCCGGTACTTCCTCCGGCTCTTTGACGAGGCGATAGTTGGTCGGTTCCACGCCCAGCTTTTTCGCCAGGTCATAGGCGGCGCTGTCCATAATGACGGAATCCTCGGTATTGCGGCTGTAGATTGCGATGCGCGTCAGGCCATAACAGTCCGGATAGAAGAGAGAGGCCATCCGAATGTGATATTTCGTCTGTGCGGCAGTCATGCGGGCATTGGCGTTGGGGTACAGCATGGAGATGGCCTGTTGTCCTGTAACGATTACAAACGGCGTGTTATCCTGAGACAGGGGCCAGAACGGCGGGTCCAGCGTGGAGAGAACGGCCTCCACCCGCATAGAGAAGTCCCGCTTCTCTTCCACCACCGTCTCGCCGACGATTTCCTGCGTGAAGCTCGTCAGTGCCAGCGTATCACCGGGCTGGAGGCACGGGTCCGCTTCGGTCACGTTCCGGTACTGCGCTCCGTAACGGAACGCCAGCAGATATCCTGCGCGTTCATCCAAGCGCCGCTCATTCAGCGCGGCGTAGTCCGCTTCCCGCCGAATCAGTTCCCCGTTATCCGTTTCATACCTGGGAATCAGAACGATGCAGCTCTCTCCCTTTTTGAGTGAGGCAATATTCAACGCTTTCTCCGGAAACCGGGTGCAAAACTCCTTGAGTGCTTCCTCCTTCAAACCCACGACGCGAACGGCCATGCCGGTATCCTCGTCGGAGAGTGGCCGGAAGAGCGCCTCCTCGCGTGCGTAAAGCGCCTGGATAATTGGGCTGGTCCGAAAAAGCTCGCTGCTGCTGAGCCAGACGTTCGGTGCCTCCCAGGTAACGTAAATATCCACGTTCTCCGTCAGCGTCGGGTATTCTTCCAGCGTGGTGCGCTGGGCCCGGAGGGTCATACCGTAGGGGACCACGATTTCATAGTCCGGCATCGCCGTGTCCGTAACCTTGCTGCGATAGCTCGCGTAAGCATTATGGCAGAGGAAAATCGTCATAAGGCAGATCGCCCCAAGTAAAAGAGACATCGTGCCCTGCAGCACCGTCCGACCGCGGTTTGCGCGCATCTGGCGCAGGACGATGCGAGCATAGTTCTGCCGCCGCGGCTTCTTGGGTGCCTTCATTTTCAGAATATGACGGCTGAGATGTTCCCTTCCGGTCAGCGGGGTCCGGAGGACAGCGATCATAGGAATCATTGCGCTGAGCAGCATCGCTGCGCTGCATAGGGCCATCCCACCGAAAAGATGCTTCAGGTCTACCACGTAAACGGATGACATTCGGACCGTCAGAACGAGGGCAAGAAGGAAGCCCACGCCGGTCCCCAAAATGCCCATGAGCACCAAAAGCACCAGAATTTCCTGCAAGAGCATTTTGAAGATTTGCCTGTCCGTTGCGCCGATGGCCATCAGCGTGGACAAGCGCATTCTCCGGCGGCGGAGCTGGACCCAGAACACCTGGAAGACCGAGCAAGCCGCAACGCCGATCAGAATCCCGCTGCAGAGCGTCCGCAGGGAGCCCTCCAGGCGGGGGAAGGAATACTGGTTCAGTCGCAGGGGGTGGTTGTTGTTGGCCTCCAGGTCCTCCAGCTTCAAGTGCTCCGGCTCAAGCGGCAGAAGCATGGAGGAGAACTCCTCCCATCGGAAGGAGGCCGTCGGGTCGCCGGAAATCAGCAGGCTCTCCTGAGTTTTCGGGTCGATCATATAGTAGCAGACAGGCCCGTATTGACGCAGCTCGCAGATTTTTACCTCGCCCGTCTCCGGGTCCAGGCCGGTGATGATTCCCTGCTGTTGTTCTCCGATCTTTTTTTCGTCGAAGCCCTCGACCTGAAAATACGGTTTCTGCACTGCAGAGAAAACGCGAAGCGTCTTTTCTGCGGTAGAGGCCCAGGAGGAATCAGGCGCATGGAGCAGCAGGATATCCTTGGGCTCCCAGGTGGGTGCGCCTTCGTAGTATTCCTCCTCCGCCCGACGCAGAGCGCGGAGCTGCGCCGCCGCTGCTTCGTGGGAAACGAAGCCGTCCGGCATCGTCAAACCGTGGACGTCCCAATGGTCGACGTATGGATCCAGGTATCCGACGACGGTGTAGGTCTTGTAGAGCAGCGCCTTGGAGGTCCAAAGCTCCTCCGTTACCTGCTCCCGGACTTCCTCCGAGAAGGCCCAGCCTTTATAGATGGTCTTGTCTCCTTCGCTCAGCACGTTGATCAAAAAACCTTCATAGGAAACCAGGCCGCCGGGAAGGGCGCGGATCGTGCTGACCTTGTACGTATCATCGTCGAAGGGGCTCGTCATTTTATTCGGATGCAGGATGATCGTCGCCCATGCAAAGAGCAGATCGTCTTCGTCTTCCGCAAGGACCTGCTCCAGATCAGACCCGGGGGGAAGCTGGTAGTCGTAGGTCGCCGAGGGCCGGGACGAGGTTCCCCAATACTCGTATTTAAACCGGACGGTGTTGGTCTCCGGGTCGTAGTTTTCCCGGACGTAGGACAGGAACGCCTCGTGGATCTGCTCCCAGGTCCTCGTGGGCTTTGCGTAGGGGTTGGTCTCGCCCTCCATCCATTCGTCCACGGTATGCGCGTCGTAGAGCCGATACAAACGCTTCAAAAACAGCTGACGTTGGAGGTCCCACAGCTCCCTTTTTGCGACGGTCTCCGGTTCGGTCTCCCCGGCGTGCAGGGAGTCGATCACGGCCTGCCGGCGGTTTGCCTCGTCGTCGACGGCCTGGGAGGTGCCGCTCATGTAGGTGTACTGATAGAGCACGTCGTATTCAGAACCGATGGGAGGCGCGTCATCCATCTTGCTCCGCACCAAAACGATCTCGTCCTCTCCCTGCGGCAGACGCCCTTCGGCCAGTTGAAGACAGCCGATGGACTGGACGGTTTCATCAATGGTGCCGATCAAATGTCCGCCGCTGATGGTCCCGACGATCTCTATCGCGCCGCAGTCAGCGTATGCAGCGCACTGTTCCTCTGCCGATTTTTCCGCGCCGTAATACAGGACCTGCCATTTTCCATGCAGCGTCCACCGCTGCAGATCAGCGTTTTCCGTGAAAGAGGAAAGCAGGATTGAGGAGAGCGTCAAAAACAAAAAAGACAGGAGGATGATACTGCCCAGGATAAAAGTATCTCTTTTTCGCCCCCACAACCCATGAATAACCATGCGAAATATGCTCATTTTTTGCCCCCCCCTTCGTGTAAAGTAGAATTATTATACAAAAGTGTTTTTCAGTTGTCAATGAATAATGAGAAATCAGTTCTTGATGACGTTGTATGTTCATTTTATCATATTGTGAATATAAACACAATATATATTTTTATAAAATCACCATATAATTGCAGTAGTTCAGCAATGGCGGTGATTTCGATGTTCAACTACGGGCCGTTATGGAAGACGATGGCGGAGAAGGGCGTAACGCAGTATCAGCTGCTGAAGAGCGGCATTGACAACCGGACGCTGGACTCCTTGAAAAAGGGTCGGAACATCACCATGATCACGCTCAGTCGGCTGTGCCGGATTATGGACTGCACGCCGAATGAAATTGTTGAAATAGAACGCGAATGACGGATCGCAGGGCAGACCCCGCATCCGTCATTTTCCATTGCCTGCCGCCTCCCGCAGCAGCGCCTCCCGGCGACTGGTAACCGGCAGACGGTATGGGATACCCCTTGAAAAGAATCCTCGCATATCCTTCCATTACGCTTGATATATACGAAAATATGCGTATAATAAAAGATGAAGATAAATCACACAGAGAAGGGAGCACCCCATATGGAACAGGTTCACGCTTTTTCGGAACGGGTCCTGCGGGATATGTACGACGCGGTCCTGGTGCTTGACAGCAAGGGCAACATCGTCTATGCGAACGGCCCCGCCGCCCGGATGCTGGAGGTGGACGAGGGCTATCGGGAGACAGGCACGCGGTTCTCGCTGTTGAACGAGAATGGGTATAACGAGAGCTTTGACGACGCCATCTTTGCCGCGCTGTACAACAAGGAGGAAACGACGGTCAAAAAGGTGCCCTATATGTCGCCCTCCGGAAAGAAATATGTCTTTATCCTGTCCAGCTCCTTTATGCGGGACACGGAGGGCTCATATCTCGTCATTACCCTGAGCGACGAGACCACAGCCGAGGAGATGACGCGGAAGGTCAGAGACTCCTCCAATACCTTCACCACCTTCCTTTTTGCCTTCAGCATCTGGATTCTCATTTACGCGTTCTGGGAATTCCTGAACCGCCCGGTCCCGGCGGATTTCATGACCCACGGCGTGGAGGTTTTGGGCATCATCATGCTGATCTTCATTCTGTGCCGCACCAGCTTCACCTGGCGGGATCTGGGCGTTACGACCCGCGAGCCCCGGAAGACCCTCAAAACGGCGCTGATCGTCGCGGGCTGCGCCTTTCTCTTCCTGTTCGTACTCAAGCTGGTCTGCCGGATCGTCGATCCCAACTGCTTTGAGCCGAAGGCGCCCTTCCTGGACATCAAGCGCTTCGGCATGCGGCAGATCCAGTACATTTTTACCGCGGGGATCCAGGAATTCCTCGCCCGCAGCGTCATCCAGCGAAATCTCAAACGCATCACGGTGGGAAAGCACCCGGCGACGGTAGCAATTTTTCTCTCGTCCCTGATTTTTGCCGCCCTGCATATTCATTTTGGCTTCCTGTTCATGTTCGGCGCTGCGATCCTGGCCGGACTCGAGGGCATCCTGTATGAAAAGCAGCAGAACATCCTCGGGGTGTGGATCGTGCACTGGGTCTTCGGCGTCAGCGGAACCCTGCTGTGCCTGATCGATCATTGACCCGGATGCTTTTCCGGCTGACTGAACGAGCTTCCGACCGAAAGCGGCATGAGGTTGACAGACAATGACGGACGATATCGAAGTCCTCGGCGCGGCCGAGAACAACCTGAAGCACATCAATGTGACGATCCCGAAGGGCAAGCTGGTGGTCTTCGCCGGTATCTCCGGCTCGGGCAAGAGCTCCCTGGCCTTTGACACTGTGGCCGTGGAATCCGAGCGGGAGTGGCAGCAGAGCTATCCCCTCTTCCTTCGGAACAAGATGCCCCACTACGACCGCCCGCGAGTGGACGAGATCCGCAACCTGACCCCGGCCATTGTGGTGGACCAGCGGCCCATCGGAGCGAACTCCCGCTCCACGGTGGGCACGGCCGTGGACGTGGCACCGCTGCTGCGGCTGCTCTTCTCCCGGGTGGGGCAGCCCAGCGCGGGGGGCTCCATGGCCTACTCCTTCAACCACCCCGCCGGAATGTGCCCGGACTGCACCGGTCTCGGGGAGCAGACGGAGCTCATGAAAGAGAGCTTCTTCGACCCGGATAAGAGCCTGGTCGAAGGCGCGATCCGCTTCAGCCAGTTCTCCTCGGGCTGGCAGACGGTCTACTATCAGAACAACCCCCTGCTGGACCCCTATAAAAAGCTCCGGGATTTCAGCCCGGAGGAATGGAAGGTGCTGGAATACGGCCCCGACGAGCCCCTGATGGTGGAGTTCAAGTGCAACAACATCGGCCGCATGGACTATCTGCCGTACGAGGGCGTATATCCCCGCTTCGAGCGGGTCTACATGAAGCGGGACATCACCAAGCTGAAAAAGAGCTTGCAGGACGAGATCCTGACCCACGTCCGCCACGGCTTCTGCCGAAGCTGCGGCGGCTCCGGCCTGAATCCCAAGGCCCTGGCGTCCCGAATCAACGGCAAGAACATCGTGGAGTGCATGGACATGACCGCCGCCGATCTGCTGTCCTTCCTGAACAGCATCGACGACCCCCGGGGAGCCTCCCTGGCCCGGCAGATCGCCGCCTATCTGGAACGCATGGTGGAGGTCGGCATCGGCTATCTGTCCCTCTCCCGCAAGACGGAGACCCTCTCCGGCGGCGAGGCCCAGCGCATCAAAATCGTGCGGAACCTGGGGGGCTATCTCAACAACATCACTTACATTTTCGACGAGCCCACCGCCGGTCTGCACCCCGCCGACGCCGAGCGCATCGGCCGGATGCTCTGCGAGATCCGGGACAAGCACAACAATGTGCTGGTGGTGGAGCACAGCCGCCAGATGCTGGAGCTGGCGGATCATATCCTCGAGCTGGGGCCCGGCGCGGGCTCCAAGGGCGGCGAGCTGGTTTTTTCCGGCAGTCTCGAAGCGCTGAAAGCGGCCGACACGCCCACCGCCCAGGCCGTCAACCAGGCGATCGCCGTCAATCAAAACCCGCTGCCCTGGACCGAGGGATATCCGATCCGCGACGCCTGCTGTCACAATCTGAAGCACATCGACGTCACGATCCCGAAGGGCATTCTCACCGCCGTGACCGGCGTGGCGGGCAGCGGCAAGAGTTCTCTGATGCGCTACGCCTTCCCGGAGGCCTGGCCGGAGGCCGTCGTCATCGATCAAAAGCCCATCGGCACCTCGATCCGCTCCACCCCCGCCACCTACACCGGCGTCATGGACGAGATCCGCAGGGTCTTCGCCAGGGAAAACGGCGTCGGCGCCGGCTGGTTCAGCTTCAACTCCGAGGGCGGCTGTCCCATCTGCAAGGGCACGGGCCAGATCAGCTATGAGATGGCCTTTGCCGAGCCGGTGACCATCACCTGCGAGGAATGCGGCGGTCATCGCTACAATCCCACCGCCCTTTCTTACCGCTTTCACGGTCTGAACATCGAGCAGGTCATGGGGCTGACCATCGGGGAGGCCTACGTGTTCTTCGAAAGCAAGAAGATCAAAAAGCTCCTGCAGAGCATGATCGACGTGGGCCTGGATTATCTCACCCTGGGCCAGCCCACCAGCACTCTCTCCGGCGGCGAGGTCCAGCGGGTCAAGCTGGCCAGCGAGCTCCACAAGGCGGGGCAGATCTACGTTCTGGACGAGCCCAGCACCGGCCTGCACGCCAAGGATCTGGAGCTGCTGCTGGCCCTGCTGCGCAAGCTGGTGGAGAGGGGAAACAGCGTTATTATGGTGGAGCAGCGTCCGGAGCTGATCGCCCAGGCGGACTGGATCATTGATCTGGGCCCGGAGGGGGGTTCCGGCGGCGGATCCGTGATTTTCGAGGGGACCCCGGCCCAGCTGCTGGACTGCGCGGCCTCCAAGACCGGGCGTTTTCTGCGCGAATTCAGCGCCCGGGACCGAAATACCGGGAAGGGGTAACGGGGCCGGCCCAGAGGCCGCAAGGGAGCGGCCGGACCGCGCTTTTCTATGCTGCGTAACAATTCCTTATCTGAAACTGAACGGAGGACAAGACATGCAAAAGTTTGTTTACTATGCTCCAACGGAGATCGTCTTCGGCCCGGACACGGAGCTGCGCGCCGCGGAGCTGGTGAAAAAGTACGGCGGGAGCCGGGTGCTGGCGATCTACGGCGGCGCATCCGCAAAGAAAAGCGGTCTGCTGGATCGCGTGATCGGCAATCTCAGGGAAAATGGGATCGAGACCCTGGCGCTGGGCGGCGTCGTTCCGAATCCGCTGGTCTCCACAGCCCGGGAAATGGCCAAGGCCGGCATCCGCTTTGGGGCGGATTTCATTCTGGGGATCGGCGGCGGCAGCGTTCTGGACACCGCGAAGGGCGTGGCGCACACAATCGCGAACCCGGAGCATGACGTCTGGGATTTCTGGACCGGCACAAAGCTGACAAAAAGCCTGCCCGTGGGCGCCATCCTCACCATTTCCGCCGCGGGCAGCGAGACCAGCAATTCCGCGGTGCTGACCAACGACGGGATCGACCCGCCCACAAAGCGCGGGCTTGGGACGGACTTCAACCGCTGCAAATTCGCCATCATGAATCCGGAGCTGACCATGACCCTGCCCCGGTATCAGATCGGCGCCGGGGTGGCGGACATCTTCATGCATAGCTCCGAGCGCTATTTCGCGGCGATCCTGGGCAACCATCTGACCGATGAGATCGCGGAGGGTCTGTTCCGGGACATCATCCTCTACGGCCCCAAGGGGGTCGAGGATCCGAAGGATTACGAGGCCATGAGTGAGATCATGTGGTGCGGCAGCGTCTCCCATGTGGGCCTGACCGGGGTTGGCGCCAAGGGCGACACCGCCAGGGAGGGAGACTGGGCCTGTCACCAGCTGGGCATGGCAATCTCCGCCCTCTATAATTCCACCCACGGAGCTACCCTGACGGCTGTTTGGGCCGCCTGGAGCCGCTATGTGAAGGAGACGAACGTCGCCCGCTTCGCCCGTTTCGCCCGAAAGGTCTACGGGGTACGGGAGCCGGACGACGAGAAAGCGGCGGAGGAAGGGATCCAGCGGACCAACGCCTTCTTCCGGAGTCTGGGCATGCCCCTCTCCCTCACGGAGCTGCTGGGGCAGGCGCCCACGGATGAAGAGCTTGAAGCGCTGGCGACGGAGTGCAGCTACGGCCGCAGCCGCCGGATCGGTTCCTTCCGGGTGCTCGACTATGACGATATCCTGGCCATCTATAAGGCCTGCCGTTAGCGTTCCGTACCGGCTGAAGCGCAGCGCATGAAGCGTCGGGCGAATGCCGCAAATGCGGGGCGGAACCCCCGGATAAAAGCGCGATGGAGCGGCTCTCCCGAACCCGGGAGAGTCGCTCCTGTGCTTTCGAGACCCTGTCGGGTCTTCCGTATTATCTCCTAAAAACGGATCGGCAGAAAGGCGGCTGCGACGGCAAGAACCACCGCGGGGAGAAGATTCGCGACCCGGATCTTCCTGTCCCAGACCAGATTCACGCCCACGCAGAAGATCAGAACGGAGCCCACCGTGGACAGATAGCTCATGGCCAGATCCGTCATCAGGGGCTTGATCCAATTGGCCAGCAGGGTGAGACCGCCCTCGATCACAAAGATCGGAATCACAGAGAACACACAGCCCCTGCCCAGGGAGCTGGTCAGGACCGCCACGATGACCAGATCCAGGATACTCTTGGCGCCGAGGATCGACCAGTCCCCGGCGATGCCGTCCTGCAAAGAGCCGACGACGGTCATCGCCCCGACACAGGTGGTCAGGGAGGCGGTCAGAAAGCCGTTCACAAAGTTTTGATCCCTGGCGCTGCCGGTCTTCCGCTTGAGCCACTCGCCGAAGCGTTCAAGGCCGCGCTCGATGTTGAGGATCTCTCCGATCAGCCCGCCCAGGGCCACGCAGAGGATAATCAGCATCGCCCCTCCGCCGGGAAGGCTTTGGGCGTCCAGCGGAAGCATATAGCGCAGCGCGCCGGCTGAGCTGAGAAACAAGGTGCTGACGCCGCAGGCCAGGGTCAGCGTTTCCTGAAAGCGGGGCTTGAGCAGCCTGCCGAACAGCTGTCCGCAGACGCCGCCGGTCAAAACAGCCGCCGTGTTTATCAATGTTCCTGTCATTGCCATTCCCTCTGTCTGTTTCCTTCGGATGCAGTCATTGTAGCGGCCGCGGAGCGGGCTGTCAAGCTCTATCCGCATCTTTTTTGTGAAACATCCGGCGCTTGCCTTGCTTTTGGCGGGTTTTTCCTGTATAATGATTCCGTTGCCGGAAAGAACCGCGTATCCGGTCGGAGAACCCATGGGAAACATACGCAGCCGCGAAATCGTTTTGCGGAGATCGAGCAAGGAGGAACAACAGATGGAATTATATGCAAGAAAAGATGTGCCCGTTGAGCAGACCTGGGATCTGTCGCTGATTTTTGCGGAGGAGCTGCAGATGTGGGAGGCCCTCGACAGCCTCAAGGCGGAGGTCAAAGGCTTCGTCGAACGCTATTCCGGTCAGCTGAACAGCGCGGAGCGGATCGTCGCCTGTCTGGACGAGCTGGAGCGGATCTATCCGACGGTCTCCCGCATCTGGCAGTATGCCGGTCTCGCGGTGGAGACCGACTACACGGACAACCGGCTCCGGGAGCGGGATGAGAAGGTCAGCGACGAGCTGACCCGTCTGGAGGCGGCCGTCGCCTTTGTGGACAGCGAGATCCTGCTGGCGCCGACGGAGGAGCTGGAGGCCGCCGTAAAGCTGGCCAAGGGCTGCAAAGTCTATCTGCAGGACCTGCTGGCAAAGAAGGCCCACATGCTCTCCCCGGAGACCGAGAAGGTCCTGGCCGCCCTGGGCCGCAGCTTCGGCGTGCCCTACGATATTTACAATACGATGAAGCTGGCGGATATCTCTTTTGACCCCGTCACCGTGGACGGGAAGGAGTACCCCATGGGCTATTCGCTGTTCGAGGACGACTACGAATACGCCGCCGACACCGCCCTGCGCCGTGCCGCCTTCCGCCGCTTCTACGACACCCTGGGAAAGTATGAGAACACCACCGCCGCGGCCTACAACGCCTGCGTCAGCCAGGAGAAGGTGATGGCGGAGCTGCGGGGCTTCAAGGACGTGTTCGAGAGCTTGCTGTTCGAGCAGAAGGTGACCCGCGAGATGTACGACCGCCAGATCGACGTGATCACCGAGCGTCTGGCCCCCCACATGCGCCGCTACGCGAAGCTCCTGCAGAAAAAGCTGGGTCTGGAGAAGATGACCTTCGCCGACCTCAAGGTGCCGGTGGACCCGGACTACGATCCCCGTGTCACCATCGAGGAATCCCGCCGCTACGTGCGGGAGGGCCTGTCGATCCTCGGCGAGGACTACGTGGAGATGATCGACCGGGCCTACCGGGAGCGCTGGATCGACTTCGCCAAAAACGAGGGAAAGTGCACCGGCGGCTTCTGCTCCGGCATCTACAAACAGAACTCCTATATCCTGCTGAACTGGAACGACCGCATGGCGGACGTCTTCACCGTCGCCCATGAGCTGGGCCACGCGGGACAGTCCATGTACAGCGACGCCGCCCAGTCCTATTACGACAACGACCCCTCCATGTATCTGATCGAGGCCCCCTCCACCATGAACGAGCTGCTGCTGGCGGAGCATCTGTCCGGGACCAGCGATGACAAGCGCTTCCGCCGCTGGGTCCTCTCCAGCGTGGTCTCCAACACCTACTACCACAACTTCGTCACCCATCTGCGGGAGGCCTGGTATCAGCGGGAGGTCTACAAGATCATCGAGGAGGGCGGCAGCGTCAACGCCGAGATCCTCAACGACCTGTTCCGCAAAAACCTCGAGCTGTTCTGGGGCGACGCCGTGGAGATCCCGGAGGGCGCCGGGCGCACCTGGATGCGCCAGCCCCACTACTACATGGGCCTGTATCCCTACACCTACAGCGCCGGCCTCACCGTGGCCACCCAGGCCATGCTGCGCATCCGGGCCGAGGGCGCCCCCGCCGTGGCGGACTGGAAAAAGTTCCTGGCCGCCGGCGGCTCTCTGCCTCCCATGGAGATGGCGAAGCTCGCCGGCGTGGACGTCAGCACCGACGGGCCCCTGAACGCCACCGTGGACTACATCGGCTCTCTGATCGACGAGATCTGCAGGCTCACCGAGGAGCTCGACGGGATTCGGCTGTAAGCTGGCAGCTGCAGCCGGACCTTCACAGGGCTGCTGAATCACACCGACGGAACCACCGGACCGGCGCCGCTGCTGAGGCGCCGGTCTTTGTCCGTCAGAGATTGTTTCGCTTCTTTTCCCGAAATTGTCACCAATTTGTTGAAATTCGGGAAAAAATCATATATAATATAAAAAGCGTTATTTTGACGCCGACAGTCTCGACAAAAGGAACCGTATTTATGGATATTTTTGACGTCATCTCCCTCCTTGGCGGTCTTGCCATGTTCCTCTACGGCATGCGGCTCATGGGCGACTCCCTGAAGGAGAACTCCTCCGGCGCTCTGAAGCGGGTCATGGGCCGGGTGACGGACAACGCCATGAAGGCCTTTGTGCTGGGCGTTCTGGTCACCGCTCTGATCCAGTCCTCCACCGCCACCATCGTCATCACCGCCGGCCTGGTCAGCGCCGGGATCCTGACCCTGCACCAGTCCCTGGGCATCATCATCGGCGCCAACCTGGGTACCACCGTCACGGGTCAGATCATCCGCCTGCTGGACATCGACGCCTCCGGCAGCTCCTTCCTGCGCTTTTTGCAGCCCTCCACCCTGGCTCCCATCGCTCTGATTATCGGCATCGTGCTGATTATGGGCAGCTTCTTCAAGAACGCAAAATCCGTCGGCAACATTGCCATTGGCTTCGGCATTCTCTTCTCCGGCCTGCTGAACATGACCGGCGCGGTCAACTCTCTGGCGGAGTCCGGCGTTTTCGAGACCCTCTTCTCCCGGCTGGGCGACAGTCCGGTGGTGGGCTATCTGACCGGCGCCGGCGTGGCCTTCGTGCTCCAGAGCTCTTCGGCCACGGTGGGCATTCTGCAGGCTTTCTCCGCCACGGGCATGCTGGCCTTCAAGTCCATCTACGCGGTCATCGTGGGCATCTACCTGGGCGACTGCGTCACCACCGCCATCGTCTGCTGGATCGGCGCTAAGCCGGAGGCCCGGCGGGTGGGTATCGTGAACATCCTGTATAATCTCTGCAAATCCGTTCTGGTGCTGGCGGGCGTCGCCATCATCCACAATCTGGGCCTGCTGGACGGCCTCTGGGAACGAACAGTCAACTCCGGCATCATCGCCAACACCAACTCCGTCTTCAACCTGGTCTGCGCCTTGCTGATGATCCCCATGGGGCGGGTCTTTGAGCGCATGAGTCTGCGGATCGTAAAGGAGGAGCCGGTGAAGGAGAGCAAGTACAAGTCCGTCACCGACGCCCTGAACCCGGTGTTCTATGACACGCCGGCTCTGGCCTTCCAGAGCTGCTATCATCTGCTGCTGACCGTCTTCGCCGCCTCCCGCAGCAACACGGAAAAATCCTTCCGTCTGCTGAACAAATACGATCCCGCCGTCCATCGGGAAATATTGGAAGAGGAGGACGAGATCGACCGCATGACCGACAACGTCAGCAAATATCTGGTGGGCTTCCTGCCCCATCTGCAGATGCAGGACCATGTGGCTATCATGGACCAATACTACAAAGTCACCTCGGAATTTGAACGTCTGGGAGACCACGCGGTGAACATCGCCGAGCACGCGGCCACCCTGGAGAAAAACGGAACCCATCTCTCCGCCGCAGCCCTCTCGGAGCTGGCGGTGCTGGAGAGCGCCATCATGAACATCCTGGACGAGACGGACCAGACCTTCCGCAAGCGGGACGTGGACGCGGCCCGCAGGATCGAGCCTCTGGTCCAGGTCTCGGCGGACCTGATCAACGTGCTGAAGCGCAATCACCTCAAACGCATGAGCACCGGCGAATGCAACATCTACGCCGACTCCACCTACACGAATCTGATGGTGGAGTTTCGCCGGATCGGCGCCGTCTGCTCCAACGTGGGCATCGCCACCCTAGTCCGCGTCTACCCCGAGCTGGCGGATCACGAGCATCTCTACTTCGACAAGCTCCACGCCGGCGGCGACGAGGACTTTGACGCGGCCTACGAGCGGGCCCGGCAGCGCTATTTCTCCCTGCTGACAAGACCGGTCCCCAGTTTGACGGAAAGCGAGACTGCGGCCCCGGCCCGGAGCTGAGCGCCTTCATTCGCCAGCCCGAAATGAAATCATTCCAAGGAGGCGCGCCATGACGGAGATCCAGAAGCGGCTGTTTCAAATGCGGGATCTCCCCTACCGGGATTTTCAGAGCAGGCTGATTCCCGGTCTGGACCCGGAAACCATGATCGGCGTCAGGACCCCTGCCCTGCGGGCTTACGCGAAGGAACTGGCCCGGCAGCCCGGGACCG
>JAFYAB010000051.1 GCA_017540945.1 Oscillospiraceae bacterium
GGCCGACCAAGTGCGACAAGCGAAAAAAGGAAGGTGTGAAGCATGAAAAAACAAAGCTGGATCTGCCTGCTGCTGATCGCAGCCCTGGTTTTGGGCTGCAGCGGCTGCATCCCCCAGGCCCGGGCCGCCGATCTGATGGAGGGCGTCACGCCCAATCGCCCCGCCGAGCTCCACCGTCCCACGGAGCTCCAGCAGGACGCCGCCGCGGACTTCGCTCTGAGGCTTTTCCGGGCGGGCCGGGAGACGGGGAAGAACAGCCTGCTCTCACCCCTGTCGGCGGCCTGCGCCCTGGCTATGATCGCCAACGGGGCCAAGGGAGAGACCCTGAGGCAGATGGAGGCGGTCCTGGGAATGGACCGGGCCGCGCTGAACGACTATTTCCGCGCCTTCCTGGACACGCTCCAGGAGGACGGGAGCTTGAAGCTGGCCGACGCCATCTGGTTCCGGGACGACGGAGCGCTGGAGGTGAACCGGGACTTTCTCCAGACCAACGCCGACTGCTACGGGGCGGACGCCCGCAGCGCTCCCTTTGACGAGCAAACCAAGCAGGAGATCAACGCCTGGGTGAAGGAGAAGACCGACGGCATGATCCCCGAGATCCTGGACGAGATCCCGGAGGACGCCGTCATGTACCTGGTCAACGCCCTGGCCTTCGAGGCCCGATGGGAGGAGCCCTATCGGGCAAACAACGTCAAGGCCGGGGACTTCCGCTGCGCGGACGGTACGATACGAGCGGTGGAGATGATGCGCGGTTCTGAAAACAGCTATCTCGAAAGCGATCGGGCCGTCGGCTTCATCAAGCCCTATGCGGGCGGGAAATACGGCTTTGCGGCGCTGCTGCCCGCGGAGGGCGTCAGCCCCGAGGCCCTGCTGGACAGCCTGGACGGCCCGGCGCTCCGCGCCTTGCTGACCGAACCGGAGCAGACCACGGTTTTCACGGCCATGCCAAAATTTGAGACCCGCTTCGGCACGGAGCTGGGCGAGGCGTTGAAGGAGCTGGGCATGCCCCTGGCCTTTGATCCGGATCGGGCGGAGCTGTCCGGCATCGGCTCCGCCAAGGGCAATCTGTATATCAACCGGGTCCTGCATAGAAGCTTCATCTCCGTGGGCGAGCAGGGGACCCGGGCGGGGGCCGCCACCGCGGTGGAGGTGAACGGGAAGGGCGCCATGCCCATGGAACCGAAGGAGATCATCCTGGACCGCCCCTTCGTCTACATGCTGATCGACGTCGAGACCGGCGTTCCGTTCTTCGTGGGCATCCTGAACGACCCGTCATAAGAAGACGGCCCCTCACGGGCCCTGAGCGCTTGACAACTTTGCGCGGATTGGGTATAATACGCGAAGAAAAGGCGCATTGGCCATTCCGGGGAAAGAGGTTCAAAACGTGGAACAGAAAAAAACAGGGCGGAGCCTGTCCGTGATCCTGACGATACTCGCGCTTGCGCTTATCGCGGCCATGGCCCTGGCGATCGCCAAGCTTTACAGGGAAAAAAAGGCCGGAGACGAGACAATTTCGGAGCTCCGGAGCAGGATCGCGAGCATGGAGGCAGGCAGCGCCGGGTCTTCGGAGGCCGGGAGCAGCCCTGTGTCTTCCGCCCCGGAGCCGGAGGCGGGGAGCAGTCCCGTGTCTTCCTTCCCGGAGCCGGAGACGGAGACGCTGTACCCGTCGTATACATTGGATTTTGTCGATCTGAATGCGGACGGCAGCGTCTACGGTGCGGACGCCCGTTCCTTTGGCTGGGAGGAGTGGCTGACGGACGGCTGCTCCAGCTGGTGCAGCGTTGACAGCTTTGAGACCGTCGTTACAGCCTCGTCGACCCTTGAACCCCAGGGAAGCTATTCGTATTCGCCGTCGAACGTCCAATCCACGGACCGAGGGACTTCCTGGGTCGAGGGCGTTGCGGGCGACGGCGTGGGCGAATACATCGAGATCGAGCAGAGCTGTCTGGTGGTCGGTGAAGATTACGAGACCGACATCGTCTTTCGGGAGCTGTGCGTTGTAAACGGCTATGCCGCGACGGAAAGAAACTGGAACGAAAACAACAGAGTCAGGGAACTCAAAATGTATTTCAACGGAGACTTTGTCGCCGTCATCGTTTTGGAGGATACCATCAAGCAGCAGTATATCGATATTTCCAAATTCAATCTGAAGGTCCGGAACGGTGAGAAGGCAAGCTTTCGATTTGAGATCGGCGGCGTCTATCAGGGCACAAAGTATGACGACACCTGTCTGACCGGGCTGCTGATCGAGTTTTCGGGAAGAACGGGACATTGATCCTTCAAAGTCAGCGCAAGCGCTTGCCTTTTGCGCGCAGCCTGTCCGGAACGGAACGGTATGCAGCAAAAACACCCGGCAAACCGCATGGGGCAGGCAGCATGCAGGAATACAGAGCGGAAAAGACAAGACGGGAGGCACGCCGCCATGAAACAGATCACCCTTGGCAGGAGCGGTATCACCGTTCCGCAGAACGCCTTCGGCGCTCTGCCCATCCAGCGGATCAGCCGGGAGGAGGCGGTCCGGCTGCTGCGCACGGCCTACGACGGCGGCATGCGCTTCTTCGACACCGCCCGCGCCTACTCCGACAGCGAGACCAAGCTCGGCGCGGCCTTTTCCGGCATGCGCGACAGGCTCTATATCGCCTCCAAAACCCAGGCGAAGACCCCGGAGGCCTTCCGGAAGGATCTGGAGACCAGTCTGCGGGAGCTCCGCACCGATTATATCGACCTCTATCAGTTCCACTGCGTCAAGCAGTGCTGGCGGCCCGGCGACGGGTCCGGCATGTATGAGGCCATGCTGGAGGCCAAGGCCCAGGGCAAGATCCGCCACATCGGCGTCACGGCCCATCTGGTGGGGGTGGCGGAGGAGCTGATCGCCAGCGGCCTCTACGAGACCCTGCAGTTCCCCCTGTCTTACATCTCCGATGAGCGGGACCTGGCGCTGGTCAAGGCCTGCGAGGCGGCGGATATGGGCTTTATCGCCATGAAGGGCCTGGCCGGCGGCCTGCTGAACAACGCCGAGGCCTGCATGGCCTTCATGCTCCAAACCAACGCCCTGCCCATCTGGGGCGTCCAGCGGGAGGAGGAGCTGCGGCAGTGGCTGTCCTTCTTCGACCGGGAGCCGGCGCTGACCCCGGAGCTGGAAGCGCTGATCGAGGCGGACCGGAAAGCGCTGGCCGGGGACTTCTGCCGGGGCTGCGGCTACTGCATGCCCTGCAGCGTGGGCATTACCATCAACCAATGCGCCCGTATGTCCCAGATGGTCCGTCGGGCCCCCTCCCAGGTCTGGCTGAACGCGCACTGGCAGGGGGAAATGGAGAGGATCGGGGACTGCCTGGACTGCGGCCTCTGCATGAGCCGCTGTCCCTACGGCCTGGAGATCCCAACCCTGCTGCGGAAGAACCTGGCGGATTATCGCAGCATTCTGGATGGGAGCACAAAAATTTGAAGGGGGGCGGCGCCATGGAGCGGCATGAACACGAGCACGCGCAGGGGCATGAACAGACCCATGCCCATGTCCGCGGCCATTACCACGACCCCGAGGAAAAGAAGCGTCAGCTCAACCGCCTGGCCAAGGCCATCGGCCACCTGCAGCATGTGAAGACCATGATCGAAAACGACGAGGACTGTGCCGAGGTGCTGATCCAGCTCTCTGCGGTGAACGCCGCCCTGCGGAGCCTGGGCAAGGAGATCATCAACGAGCATATGACCCACTGCATCGCCCACGCCATCGCGGACGGGGACCTGGAGCTGGTGGAGGAATTCCAAAAGGCCGTCCAGAAATTTATATAGATATTTCACAAAGGGCAATTTGTGAGCGCAACTTTTCATTTTCCATGCTTCCTGCTTCATTTCCATCCCCCTGGGGGGCTTGCGGGCGCTTCCTTCTGTCGGTATAATTTGTTCAGTATCGACAGAAGGAGGCGTCCGTATGCATATTCCGGAGAATTACCTCTCTCCCGTGAGCTGCGCCGTCATGGGCGCGGCCATGATCCCCGTGTGGATCCACGCGGTCAAGAAGACCAACGAAGAGCTGCCCAAGGAGAAGATCCCTCTGCTGGGCGCCGGGGCGGCGTTCTCCTTCCTGGCCATGATGTTCAACGTGCCCCTGGTGGGCGGCACCACCGGCCACGCCGTGGGCGGGACCCTGATCGCCCTGCTCTTCGGCCCCAACGCCGCCTGCATCGCGGTGTCAGTCGCTTTGCTCTTGCAGGCGGTGATCTTCGGCGACGGCGGCATTCTGGCCTTTGGGGCCAACTGCTTCAATATGGCCTTCGTCCTGCCCTATGTGGGCTGGTTCGTCTATAAGCTTCTGAAGGGGAAGGAGGGGCAGAGCAGCAAGGCGCGGCCCTATGCTGCCGCGGCCGTTGGCGCGTACCTGGGCCTGGTTGTGGCGGCCTTCTGCTGCGCGGTGGAGTTTGGCCTTCAGCCCATGCTCTTCAAGGACGCCGCAGGCAACGCCCTCTACTGCCCCTATGATCTCAGCGTCGCCATCCCCGCGATGATGATTCCGCACCTGGCGGTGGCGGGCCTGGTGGAGGCCGCCTTCACCGTGGCGGTTTTTGCCCTGGTGCGGAAGACCGCGCCGGATCTGTGCTATGAGCGGATGCTGGCTGACGCCCCGGACGCCGGGAAGAAAAAGAGCCGCGTTCCGCTCTATGCCATCATCGCCGTTCTGATCGCCGCCTGCCCCCTGGGCCTGCTGGCCACCGGCACCGCCTGGGGCGAATGGGGCGCCGACGAGATCGCGGAGATCGTGACCAACGGCAAGGCCCTGGGCTACACCCCCGCGGGGCTGGAAAAGGGCTGGTCCCTGGAGGTGCCCATGCCGGACTATGCCCTGGAGGGCATGAACGAGGTGCTGGCCTACATCCTCTCCGCCGTCATCGGCGCGGCCCTGCTGATCATCCTCTTCAAGCTGCTCTCCCTGGTGATGAAGGGGAAGAGGAGCCCCCTGTGATCCCCGTCTGGATGACAAAGGAAGAACGCATCGCGCCTCCGAGAGACGGGGGCGCGTTTGCGCTGCGCACGATCAAGGCCCTGGGGGGACTCCTGGCCCGGCTGTGGGTTCAGCGGGGCCGGGACGGCCTGCCCATCCCGGCGGCGGCCAAGCTGCTGCTTCTGCTGGCCCTGATCCTGACCCTGTCCCTGGCCCGGCACCCCCTGCTGCTGTTGGCCATCGCGGCCCTGGTGCTGGGTTACGTCTGCGTTCTCCCGGCCCGGGAGCTGGCTTCGGTGCTGCGGCCGGCCCTGGCTGCGGCCCTGCTGACGCTGCTGCTCCTGCTGCCCGCCATGATCGTCCGGCCCGCGGGTCGAATGAACAATCTGATCGTGGCGGGCAAGGTCTTTCTCAGCGTCGCCATGGTCAACATCTTCAACCGACGGACCCGGTGGAACCGGATCACCGCCGGTCTGCGGCGCCTCCGGGTGCCCGGGGTTTTCGTCTTTGTGCTGGACCTGACGCTGAAGTATATCGTCCTGCTGGGCGGTCTGATCGAGGATCTGCTGACGGCCCGGAGCCTGCGGGCCGTGGGCCGGGACCGGCACAAGTACCGCTCCGTGGGCGGTGTGCTGGGCGTGACCTTCCTCCGCTCCGCGGAGCTCAGCCGCGAGACCTGGGAGGCCATGAGCTGCCGGGGCTTCACCGACGACTACAAGGGGCTGTAACGGACAAATCCGGTTGTGTGTTCAACCGACATATCCCGCTCTACGAATGGGAGGAACACGATGGCGTTGATCGAATTGGAAAACATTACATTTGCGTATGACCCGGAGGAAGGACCCGTCCTCCGGGGGCTTTCCATGTCCGTCGAGGCCGGCACCTGTATCGTGCTGCGGGGCGACAACGGGGCGGGGAAGACCACCCTGTTCCGCATCCTCAACGCTCTGTCCTTCCCGCAGAGCGGGGGCTATCGCTTCGACGGGACGGAGATCACCCCGGCCTTTCTGAAAAAACAGGCCAACGCCAAACGCTTCCACAAGCGGGTGGGCTACCTCTTTCAGAACCCGGACGTGATGCTCTTCAACGCCTCGGTTTGGGAGGAGATCGCCTTCGGCCCCAGACAGCTGGGATTGGCCGAGCTGGAGATCGAGGCCCGGGTCCGGGACTGCCTGGCCCTCTTCGGGCTGGAGTCCCTGGCGGACAAGGCGCCTTATCACCTCTCAGGGGGCCAGAAGAAGCAGACGGCCCTGGCGGCGGTGCTGGCCCTGAATCCCGAAGTCCTGATTCTGGACGAGCCCCTGGCGGGCCTGGACCGGAGGACGTCGGAGCGGCTGCGCGCCCTGCTGGGGGAGCTGCGGGAAGCGGGGAAGACCCTGCTGCTGGCCTCCCACGACGAGAGCCTCTGCGAAGCCCTGGGGGCGAAGGTCCTGACCCTGGCGGAGGGCAGAATTCAATAACAAAAAAGAGGACGATCCCGCGCCGTTTCGGCAAGGGATCGTCCTCTTTGCATAGAGCGTGTTCAAAAATGATAGACCAGGTTCACACAGTCCGGGGCGTCCGGGTCCACGTAGCCGGTATCGACAAAGCCCCGGCTGCCGAAGAGCCGCAGGGCCGCGGCGTTGCTCCGCTTGACACAGACCTCCACGCAGTTGTATTTCCGCTCCTGTTTCAGCTCTGCCAGCAGCAGCTTCAGAGCTGCCGTTCCACAGCCCTTTCCCTGACAGCGGTGGTCGATCATAAACTGCTGCAAGTCGTAGCAGGCGGGTTCCTCTTCCAGGTCCTTTACCAGGCAGAGGCCGACCAAGTTTTCCTCGTCGGAGATCCCCAGGACCCGAGGCCGGCAGTTCCGGTAGACGTAGCCCCGGGCCAAAATCCCGACGGCATTGTCCAGAAAGCCCTCCTGCTCCGGGCTGACCCGGAGCTTCCGGATTGCAGTCCAGTTTTCTTCGTTGATTTCAACCAGCCGGATCATTGCAGTTCCTCCTTTTTATCGGAAGCATACGCTTTGATGCTTATCATACATGGAAAGCGGACGATTGCAAGCCCTGCTTTGCTGCGGCTTCACACAGAAAACAGACGGGCGGCTTATGCGGGGAGCCTGGTGGGTTTCCTGCGGCGGAGGAGATGGGTGGAGGTCCAGAGCAGAAGCCAGACCAGCTGGAAAGCCAGCAGATAGAGCAACAGCATCAGCGGGGGATTCAGGAACCACAGTCCCGCGTCTGTGAATTTTGCGGCCAGGTCCTCGAAGAAGGGGATCCCTCCCAGATACCGGTACATCATAAAGTCGAAGTCAAAGAGAAAGTCCACGGGAATCACCACCAGGGAAAAGAGCAGGTGGAAGCCGTAGCCCCGGAGCACCGTCCGGCTGCCCAGGGGAGAATGGAAGGGGCCATCCTCTTCGGGAACCACGCCGGCCGCAGCCAGCAGCAGGCCCAGGGCCACCATGAGCCAGTGCCAGAGCATGGAGTAGAAGGCGCCGAAGGAAAAGAAGGGGTAGTAGTGGAAGGCGCTGAGCTGAACCATGGCCCCCACGCCGCCTACAACGCCGCCGGTGACAAGCCAGGACTCCGCCAGCCGCCGAGCTTTTCCCTTTCCGAAGCCCGCCAGCAGGGCCGCGGGCATCACGAGAGAGCAGGTATCCAGGGGCAGCAGGCCGGTGTTGAAGCTGCCGCTGAGCCGGACGTCATAGACCGTCTCCCAGGCCGTCTTGCCCAGATAGAGCAGCGTGAGGAAAATGCCGGTATAGCCTGCCAGCTTACGAATCCGCTCCTTGGAGGCCCCCCGCTGGGAGAACAGCAGGACCATCAGAAAGGCCGCGGAGAGGGCCAGATAAATCTCCTGGGCCGGGCCGCCGAAGTCCTGGCCGCTGTAGCCGGAGATATTGTATTTGTAGTCAAAAAAACCGTAGTCGCCGGTGAACAAGAAAAATCGCTTCCTTATATGGGGTATTGGGCCAAAGCCCACATGATTATAGCGCCTTTTCTTCAAAAAGCAAGAGGAAAAATCTGAAAACCGAAAAAAACAAGGCCCGTGCTCCAGCCTGCTGCCTGCCCGGTTCCCGCGCAAGCGTGTTGACAAGGCGGCCGCCGTCCTGTATAGTAGAAAGCAGCGGGAGCGCAGGACAGGTCCCGCCGAAATCGGAGCATGGGAGGCAGCGCGCATGCAAAGCAGAAAAGAGATCGTCAGCAGCTTTTACGGGCAGTACGACGAAGACGGTCGGCTCGAGAGAAGCCGGCACGGGCAGCTGGAATACCGAACGACCATGCACTACATCCACCGCTATGCCCCCAAGGACGCCAGAGTTCTGGAGCTGGGCGCCGGGACGGGCCGCTATTCCATTGCCCTGGCGAAGGAGGGCATGGACGTGACCGCGGTGGAGCTGGTGGAGCGCAATCTGGCCATCCTCCGGCAAAACGGCGCGGGTCTGGATCGGCTCAAAGCCTGTCAGGGGGACGCCGCGGATCTGAGCGCCTTCGCGGACGACAGCTTTGACCTGACCCTGGTGTTCGGGCCCATGTATCATATCTACGAGCCGGAGGAGGTGCACCGGGCCATCGACGAGGCGATCCGGGTCACGAAGCCCGGCGGGATCCTGCTCTTCGCCTTTCTCTCGGTGTTTGCCATCATGTACGCCAACTATTTCTACGGGAACTGGGCGGCCGGAGAGAAGGAGAACTTCACCGGGGACTATCGGGTGAAGCACTTTGCCCATCAGCTGTTCACCGGCTACGACGTGACGGAGTTTGAAGGTCTGTTCCGGGAAAAGCCCGTGGAATGGATCACCACCGCGGGGGTGGACGGCCTGCTGGAGCCCATCGAAAAGCGGCCGGATTTCTCCATCCCGGAGGAGGATTTCGAGGCCTTTGCCCGCTGGTATCTGGCCTTCTCCGAGAAGCGGGAGCTGCTGGGCACCACCAACCATCTGCTGTACATCTGCCGGAAGCGGCGATAGGCGCGGATTCCCATCTGCGTGGAAAGGAGGACAAAACCTTGTTGGAGCTCCAAAAGCTCAGCGATCACTATCAGGTGCGGCGCATGCAGGACACAGACGCGGACGCAATCTTAGCGCTCTGCCTGCAGAATACCCAATACTATCAGTACTGCGGCAAGCAGCCTTCCCGGGAGCTGATTTTGAACGATCTCCACATCACGCCGCCGGGGATCGGGCCGTCGGACAAGTACTATACAGGCTTTTACAGCGAGACGGATCTGGCGGCGGTGCTGGATCTGATCGACGGATACCCGGACCAAAACGCCTGCTGGATCGGCTTCTTTATGATGAACAAGAGGCTCCAGGGCCGGCAACTGGGGACGGAGATCATACAGCATCTGTGCCGCTATCTGCGGGAAGCCGGATATACGATGCTGCGTCTGGGGATCGACAAGGATAACCCGCAGTCCACGCATTTCTGGAAGAAAAACGGCTTTCGGGTCGTCCGGGAAGTGAAACAGGACGAAGGCACGATCCTGGTGGCGGAAAAAGCGCTGTAACGGAAATAACGGAGCGGCTCTGCGGGTTTCCGCGCAGAGCCGCTCCGTTATCGCGCACAGCGTTACCAAATGCTGATCCGCTTCTCCGGGGCAATGTACATCCCGTCGTTTTCCGTGACGCCGAAGGCCTCGTACCACTCGGGGAAGTTCCGGGGCATCATGTTGGCCCGCAGGACCGTGGGGGAGTGGACGTCGCTGGCCAGCAGGAGCTGGATATACTCCTCCTTGGCCTTTATGCACCAGATCCGGGCCCAGTTCCTGAAATAGGCCCGGTAGTCCGGGTCGGGCAGACCGTGCATGATCTCCAGGGTCACGCCCATGCCGCCGTTGTCGGCGATGTTCTCGCTGACCGTCAGCTCGCCGCTGACCTTCCCGCCGTGGAACTCGATGCCGTCAAATTGCTCGACCATGCCCTTGGTCAGCTCTTTGAAGGCCGCGAAGTCCGCCTCGGTCCACCAGTTGTTCAGATTGCCGTGCTCGTCGAAGTGGGCGCCGTTGTTGTCGAAGGCGTGGGAGATCTCGTGGCCGATGACCGCGCCGATGCCGCCCAGGTTCTCGCTGGGGCTTTGGGTCAGGGCATAGAAGGGCTTTTGCAGGATGGCCGCCGGGAAGGTGATGTCATTGGCGCTGGGGTTGTAGCAGGCGTTGACCATGTGGCCGGGCATCAGCCATTCGGTGCGGTCCACGGGCTTGTGGAGCTTGTCCAGCATATCCTTCTGACGGATGAGGGTGAGCTGCGCCATAATGGGCAGCAGGGAGTCGTTCTCGTCGAAGACCAGCTTGGACCAGATGGGCTTGATCTCGTCGGGATAGCCCATCTTGACCTCGATGGTGGAGAGCTTTTTGATGGCCTGCTCCTTGGTGGACTCCGCCAGGAAGCCGTTCTTCGCCATCCGGAGCTTATAGGTCTCGATGATCTTTTTCACCATGTCCACGATGTCTTTTTTGGCTTCCTCGCCGAAGTAAGTCCGGCCATAGTAGACGCCGATGGGCTCCGCGTACAGCTCGGAGGCGGTCTGATAGGCCTGCTTTTCCAGGGAGGGATCCACCGCCACGCCCCGCAAGGCGCGGGAATAGGTCTTGCCCAGGGCCGCCAGCTCCTCGGAGAGGCAGGCTGTCGCCTTCAGCAGGGTCTTGACGTAGGCCCAGTGGATGTAGAGGCCGAAGCGCTCGGCGGAGAAGTAGCCGTTCATCTCCTTGACGGCCCTGGGATCATAGACGATCAGGGTCTCGGGAGCCTTCTCGCCGTAGAGATCCGCCAGGAGCTTCCTGATATCGAAGGGAGCGGTATAGGCGGCGACCTCCTCCGTGGGCATGGGATTGTGACACTTGGTATATTCCGACCACTCCAGCATGCTCTTGACCTTCTTTGCCGCCAGGGCGTCGAAGGCCAGCGCGTCCTCCAGATACTGCTTTTGCTCCGCCTCGGACAGGGGCGTGAAGGCCAGCACCTTGGCCGCCATGTCCGCCCAGACCCCCAGCAGCTGCTTACCCGCCTCGTTGTCCTCGGCGTAGTAGCTGGTGTCCGGCAGGATCAGATCGGGGCCCGCCATTATAAAGCTGTAGGTTTCCGCGTCCTGCATATCCTCGGTGACGCCGACGCGCAGGGGGAGCTCGATGTCCGCGAGCAGCAGCTCCGCCGCGTGGGCGTTGAGCGCCTCGGGGCTCTGGATGCTCCGCAGCAGCTCCAGCGTGGGCAGGGCGGGGGCGATGCCCTCCCGGTTCCGCCGTTCGGCGTCCAGCACCTTCTTGTACAGGGCGATGGCATACTTCATCTCCGGGATGTCGCTGGTCTTTTCCCCTGCCGCGAAGGCCCGGAAGTCCGCCATCATGATCTTTTCCACGCCCTGATCCAGATCGGCAAAGCCGCCGGTGGTGGGCCGGTCCTCCGGGATCACGGCGGTCTTGAGCCATTCCCCGTTGACCGCTTCATAGAGATCGTCCTGAATTCTGATTTTCGTTTCGCTCATTTCTGATACATCCTTTCCGATTCGGTTATTTCATAAGCTGTTCTGATGGCTTCTGCACCGCCTGGCCCGGGAGGAATCAACCCGGGACCACGAAGCTGACGCCGTCGATCCGGGCGAGAGTCTGCTTGATCTCCTCGTAATTGCCCCGGTTCGAGGTGGTGACCACGAAACCGACGCTGCCAGTGATCCCGCTTTTTGCCGGGATCGTCTCAATAAACACATCCTTGTTCAGGGCGGTCTCGATCCGATCCAGGACCTCCTGGACCTTCTCGACGCCGCCGACCTCCACATAGTAGCGCATGGACCGCAGGCGGTTGTGCTCGACCCTGGTCAGAAGGGTGGCGTTGACGACGCAGATGACCGTAACAAGCACGGCGCCGCCGTAGAAGCCGAAGCCGAAGGACACGCCGATGGTGGCCGTGACCCACATGCCGGCCGCGGTGGTCAGACCGGCGACGGTGTTGTTGTTCCGGACCAGGATGATGCCGGCGCCCAGAAAGCCGATGCCGGAGATCACATGGGCCGGGATGCGGAACACGTCTCCGCCCATCCCTGCGACCTTGGAAACGTACAGACCGCAGAGGGAGGTCATGGCGCCGCCCAGACAGACTAAAATATGCGTGCGGAAGCCCGCCGCCCTGCCGTGGCGCCCCCGCTCGTTGCCGATGACACCGCCTGCGATCACCGCCAGCAGGATCCGGATCACTGCGGTGACGGTATTGAAATCCTCGAGATAGTGAAACACTGCACGAATCTGCTCCATAAGGACCTCCGTTTCTGAGATACAGTAAGCTTATTGGGAATCAGCGCACAATATTATTATACAGGAAAACCCGGCGATTTCAAGTCTTGCTTTTTCTCATCCGCGAATGGTCAGCGGGAAGGACCCTTTTTGTCCGGACATGTGTTCACCGCATTTTCCGGCCTGGTCATCCTTTCGTTATCAGCGTTGAGCACAGAGACGTGGAGTTGCCGGGGATCAAAGCGCTGCTATGATACCGGAACCGAATCAGATCAATTCTGGGAGACGGTGAACAGGGAATAGAAGTAGCCCTTCCGGTCCATAAGCTCTTCGAAGGTTCCTTGCTCCGCAAGCTCGCCGTTTTTCAGCGCGAACAGGCCGGAAGCCCGGCGAAGGATGTTTTCGTCCAGGTCGTGGGTGACGATGACGCGGGTGTAGCCGTCCAGCTTCAGAATGGCGTCCAGCACCTCGAAGGAGGTCTCAGCGTCCAGGGAGGCCGTGGCCTCGTCCACAAAGAGCACAGGAGTCTTGCGCAGCAGGGCCCGGGCAATGGAGATCCGCTGCCGCTCGCCGCCGGAGAGACCCGAGCCGTTCTCGCCGCAGAGGTAGTCCGCGCCCTTTTCCTGGATCAGCCTGCTGAGCCCGGACAGGCGCACCGCCCGGTCGATTTCCGCCTCCGGGAAATCGGAGAACATGGTGATGTTGTCCCGAATCGAGCTGTTAAAGACGAACACATTTTGCTGAATGATCGACACAAGATCATAGAGCGAACCCGTGGAGACGGTTTTGAGCTCCTTTCCGTCGTAGAGGATCTGCCCCTGATAGTCGCGGGAGGATGCCATCAGCAGATTGAGCAGGGTGGATTTACCGCTGCCGGAGCCGCCCACCAGGGCATAGCAGCCGCCGGCCCGGAGCTCCAGATCCATGCCCTTCAGGACGGGCTTGTCCGGCTCATAGGAAAACGCGAGGTCTTTTACGAAAATCCCGTCCCGGAGCCGGGGCTCGATGGCCTCGCCCTCGTCGGGAACGTGTTGATTCAGCGCCTGGGCCAGCTTGTCGATCAGCGCAAAAGAGGCCTTTGTGCCTGCGAAAAACTCCGGGAACGCCTGGATGGGGCCCAGCACATAGTTCAGAAGCTGTACGAATACGATCGCGGTACCTGCCGTGATGCCCCTGCCGGAGAGCGCCAGCGCGGCAGCGACGAAGAATACGCCGAACTGCAGGATCGCGCCCGCAACGCCGGAGGAATAGCTCACCAGTACGTTCACCTTCGTGCGCTTTTTCGAGGCCTCCGCTACATCCTCATTGCTGTGATCATGCAAAGCAGCAATGCTTTTCTCCGCCTTAAAGCTCTTGATCACAGAGAAGCCCATGAGTGCGTCCTTCAGCATGCCGGTATAGCTCTCTTTTTGATCGGAAACATTCTTTTCCGCGATTGCCGCCTTGTTTCCCAGGACCACGGAGACGATGATGGGCAGCAGGGAGAAACCGATGGCGATCAGTGTCAGCAGCGGGCTGCACCAGAGCATGAGACCCAGCGCGCCGATGAACGCAATGCCCACCTGAACGGTGTTTTGCAGCCGCCCGATGAACTCCGTTTCGATGGTGTTCACGTCATTGGAGAGCGCGGAGAGATAGAGCGAGCTGTTCTCTCCCGAGAAGGCCTGAATGCCTTTTTCCAGCAGCCGGTCAAACACGTATTCCCGATACTGCTTCATCGCCTTTGCCCGGAACGCGGAGAGGAAGGTCCCGTCCAGGATCCACCCCATCCCGAACAGCGCAAACGCGCATACCGTGATGATCAGCAGCGTGCCGAAGCCGTAGGGGCATTCTCCGGAGATCAGGTCGGCGACCTCCTTGATGAGCCAGGAGATCACCAGCTCCGCAGCGGCTCCCAGCAGGGCTGCGATCACAGTCATCGCCAAATTGAATTTGTTATTCCGAAACAATTCTTTGACAAACGGGCGCCGCAGCGCCTGGGTTTCTTTCTTGGTCATCGGATATCCCTCCTGCATTGTGCATCAGTAGCGGATGATGTAGTACACCACGTAGACCCAGCTGAGCAGGCCGTGGAAAATGGCCCAGCCGATGGAATGCCACGCGGTATAGCTGATGACCATGGCCAGGGCACTGCCAAAGGAAATGCCGGTTTTTACGGTTTTTTTCACAACAGTTTCTTTCTCGTTTTCCATTTTTGTATCTCCTTTTTTACATCTGTTTTTATGGATGAGGGGTAAGGGCGGATGCATGCGGCACCGCTCTATGATTATTATTCGCTCACCGCGTTCCAAAGCGCGGTAAACTCCTCATTTTCAAATTGGCTTACCGCGTTGCGGACACCGTCCATTGCCGTGGCTCCCATGTCGTCGTGGGCGCTGGCGCCTTCGATGCGGGTGATAAAGCGGATGTCGCTTTCATCATAGCTGGGGGAGGCGTCAAAGAAGGCGGCGAGCTCTTTGGCTTTTATCAGGGTGTCACGGGCCTCGTCACCCTGCCCTGACAGGAACTGCGACCCGGCAAGAGCGGCGAGAAAAACAGCGCTGACTCTGTCGAAGTAGTTGGGCTTGTCCGCTTCCCGCAGCCCCAGCAGGAGCCCAACCCCCCAGCTCAGGATCGCC
>JAFYAB010000092.1 GCA_017540945.1 Oscillospiraceae bacterium
CTTCAGCAGGCCTTCCAGGGCCTTGCCGTGTCTGGCCTCGTCGCGGGCCATTTCGTGGACGGTGTCGTGAATGGCATCCAGGCCGTTCTTCTTGGCGCAGGCGGCCAGGTCGAACTTGCCCTTGGTGGCGCCGTATTCGCAGTCCACGCGCCACTTCAGGTTCTCCTTGGTGGAGGCGGTCATCTTGGGCTCCAGCTCAGAGCCCAGCAGCTCGGCGAACTTGGCGGCGTGCTCGGCTTCCTCAAAGGCGGCCTTTTCCCAGTACAGGCCAATCTCGGGATAGCCCTCGCGGTGGGCGATCCGGGCCATGCAGAGGTACATGCCGACCTCGGAGCACTCGCCGGTGAAGTTGGCCTTCAGCTGCTCCAGGATGTACTTCTTGTCTTCCTCGGGGACATTGTCCAGCTTGGCGCCGACGCCGAAGACGTGCTCAGCGGCCAGCTTGATCTCGCCCTCGACCTTGATAAACTTGGCGCCGGGGACCTTGCAGATGGGGCAGAACTCGGGAGGGGTATCGCCCTCGTGGACGTACCCGCAGACGGGGCATACGAACTTCATGATTGTTACCTCCTGTGTAATTTTATTGTATTTATAACATACCGCAAAACGGAGGAAAAGTAAAGAGATATTTTTGAACGATTTGCCAATTATGTCCGATCATCGCCGCGCCGCAGCGCCACCGTGCCCGTGGCCACCCGGTCGCAGAAGCACTTGTCGTGCTCCACGAAGAGGATCGTGGGGCGGCTCTCCAGCAGCAGCTCCTCGATCTGGCCCCGGGAGAGCAGGTCGATGTAGTTCAGGGGCTCGTCCCAGAGGTAGAGCTGGGCCGGCTCGCAGAGGCTCCGGGCCAGCAGGACCTTTTTCTTTTGGCCCATGCTGAACTGCTCCATGGGCTTCTCGAATTGACTCCGGGGAAAGTCCAGCTTCCGCAGGAAGGTCAGGAACATGGTCCGGTCCAGGCCGTACCGCTCGGCATATTCCGTCACCGAACCGGAGAGCCCGCTCGCGTCCTGGGGCAGATACGAGATCACCAGGCCGCTCGCCAGCCGCAGCGTCCCGGAGGCCGGAGCCGTCTCCCCCGTCAGCAGCCGCAGCAGGCTGGTCTTCCCTGCCCCGTTGGGCCCGTTCAGCCGCAGCCGGTCCCCGGCCCGGATCGTAAAGCTGAGCGGCGCGAAGACCGGGCCTTCGCCGTAGTCCACGGTGACGTCCCGCAGCTCCGCCAGGACCTCGACCCGGCTGGGCAGGCAGGGCAGGCGCAGGCTGTCGGCCTTCTCCAGGTTTTTCAGCAGGCGGCTCTTCTCCTCGACAGCGGCCTCCTGCCGCCCTGCGATGGCCTTAGCCCGTTTGTTGGCTTTTTTGGACTTGGCCGCCAGATAGGGGCGGCGGCCCGCGTTCATCTCGTTCCCCTTTGGCCCCGAGCCGATCTTCTCCCGCTCGGATCTGTCCGCCCAGGAGGCCTTTTCCCGGGCTGTCTGCTCCAACCGGGAGATTTCCTTTTTCAGCTTTGCGTTCTCCGCCAGCTCAAACTCGTCCTGCCGCCGCCGGTTCTCCAGCCAGGTGGAGCAGTTGCCCTTCTGTACCTCGATGGTAGCCCGGTTGATGGACAGCACATGATCCACGCAGCCGTCCAGGAAGGCCTGGTCGTGGGAGACCAGGATGAATCCCTTTTTCGTGCCCAGATAGCGGCTCAGCACCTGGCGCCCGTGGAGATCCAGGTGGTTGGTGGGCTCGTCGATCAGCAGAAAGCGGTTGTCCCGCAAAAACAGGGCCGCCAGCAGCAGCTTGGTCCGCTCCCCGTTGGAGAGCGTGGCAAAGGGACGGAAGAGGACCGCCTCGTCCAGCTCCAGCTGGGCCAGCTCCCGCAGCAGCCGCCAGCGCTGGAGACCCGGGCAGCTCCGTGCCGCGATCTCCTCCCCGCTCTCCCAAGCGTCCTCCACCGGGAAGGGAAAGTAGTCAAAGGCCACCGGCGCGCTGATAGCGCCCCGGTACTCGTATTGGCCCATCAGCAGCCGCAGAAAGGTGGTTTTCCCGCGGCCGTTCCGACCTACAAAGCCCAGCCGCCAGTCGGTATCCAGCTGAAAGCTGGCATGCTCAAACAGCAGCTCCGCGCTGCCGTCGTATCCAAAGGTCAAATCCTGAACGGAGATCAACGCCATATTTCAATCCTCCTGAAATGCATTTGTGGCGCGGGCTATCTGCCCGCAGTATCCCGTCTGTTTGGACGGTGTCCGGCTGTCTGCTCAGCCCGGAAGCCAAGCAAGCAGCAAAATGGCTGCAAGAACCCCGCTTGCAGCCATACGAACCCGATATCAGGCGGATGCAGCGCGGCGTTTTCCTGCACATGGCGCACCAAAACGGACGGCCGCAGCCGCCGAAGGCGCCATATCGATCAGACAGGAAAACTCAGCGCATCTTATCCCTCCGTTCTTTTCTTTAGTCTACCATGCGTCGGCTTCGATTGCAAGAGAAAACCGGAATTTTTTATTATCCTTCAAGGTCCTTTTTTATTTTCCTTCGACTTCTGTTTTTATTTTCCTTCGACTTCTATTTTTTTCTTGACGAGCGGCGGAAAGTATGCTAATATATATCAGCTAAATCAAATATGCTACTGTGGCTCAGTCGGTAGAGCAGCTGATTCGTAATCAGCAGGTCGCCGGTTCAAGTCCGGCCAGTAGCTCCACTGACACCTGATTTTCGCAAGAAAATCGGGTGTTTTGCTCCAAAACAGCCCTGAAAATCGTGTTTTTCCTCCACTTTGCCTTCAAAACAATCTGGGTCAGCGAATGGGTCAGACCTTTGACCCAGATCTGACCCATACGGGGATAAAATGCGGAAAGGCCAGGAAACGGGCAGAAAGGGACAAACGAGACGCCGGTCGGCTCCTTGCCAACCAGCGTCTCGGCGTATTTCTTGGAGCTTTCCCCTTCAGGAATGGCTTCTCTTTGATTATTGCGGTGCAGCTTTTGACCGCAGCGCTTTCCAGCGGTTCCTCCACCCAGTTCTCCAGGCAAGGATGATATAGACCAGCAAGCAGCGATTCCGTGCTGCTTCAGCGTCCTCTCAAAAGCGGTCGATACTCCCCTTTGATGATAACCCAAGCCATACAGGGAAGTCAAGCTGTTTTTTCACATTTCCGAGCTGCTGCCGCGGGCGGACGTCCGGGAGCCGGCGAGGGCGCGGCTTCCTTGGGGGACCATCCAAAAAAACGGAACGACGGGACGCCGGGGGCGTCTCGTCGTTCCGGGCGTTGGAAACGGGACAGACGGGTTACGTTCTGTATACGTTTTTGAACGGGGAACCTCTGCGCGGGTCGGGAAGGCCCCGGGCGGGCTGTGACGGCTCAGTCCTCCGGCTCTGCTTCGTGAAAAAGGATATTGCCGCTGAGCGCGTCGATCTCAAAGTCGTGCTCATAGCCCTCCAGCTTGAATTCCAGCTCATAGACCGGGCTGCCGTTCTCCCGCGTCAGCTCCAGCTCCGGCTGCTGAATGCTGTCCCGGTTCGCTCCCAGGGAACTCAGGGCGATCTCCATGGCCCGGTCGGCGGAGATCAGGGCCGCCTCGGTGGGCGAGGGCTGAACGGGGGCGGCAGAAAGGCGGTCGTCATCGTCGTCGTCAACGCCGTCATCGTCCGGGTCGTCGTCCAGGTCGTCGTCCAGGTCGTCGTCCAGGTCGTCGTCCGGATCATCGTCATCCGGATCGTCATCGTCGTCGGCAGGCGTGCCGCTTGCCTCAAGGGGCTCTGTCTCCACCTTGCGGATCTCTCCGCTCACGGCATCCACGTCGTACTCAAATTCCTTCCCCTGGGCCTCAAACTCCACCTCGTAGATCAGGCTTCCGCCCTCATATTCCAGCTCGGATCTCAGCCTTGCGGCCACGGCCCGGCTGACCCCGGCGTGGAGCAGGGCGATCTCCTCCGCGGCTTCCCGGCCAATATAGGCCTTCTCGCTGGATTGGCCGGAGGCGCGGACCCCCGCAATGGCGTGGTGCTCCAAAAGCAGGGACAGCTCGTGGATGGAGAGGGCTGACAGCCCCTTGATATCGTATCGCGGGTTCGCCGCGGCCAGGCGTGCGATCAACAGGGCCTTGCCCGGGGAAATGCCGTACTCCTCCGCGGCGGCGGAGTCGCCGCCGGACTCCAGGACCTGGCTGAGGACGGAGCAGTCGAAGCCGCTGCTTTGCAGGTAGTCTCTGGCGTCCGCGCTCAGGCTGTCCCGCAGCCGCAGACCGCGGCCCTCGTCGGCGCTGTCAACCGTGATCAGCACGGAATTCGCCAGCTCGCTCAGATAGCCCTGCCGCAGCATCGCGCCCACGATGGCGTTCAGCGCCACCTTCACGTCGGTCCCGGCCAGGTCCATATCCGCCAGAACCTTTGCGCCGTCGTCGTTCTTTGCTTCCGCGGAGATGACCCTGTCGCTCCGGTCCAGCAGGAGGGCGATGCTCGGGTTCACGTCGATCATGATCCAGGCCGCGGGGTCCGGGTCGCGGGCGGAGATCAGCTTCGCTCCGAAGCCCAGCCCCAGCACCAGCAGCAGGGCGGCGGCCAGGGCTCCGAAGGCCCCCCAGGGGGTCTTTTTCTTTTCGGGCTTCCGTTCCGTATTCATGGCAGTATCTCCTTTCTTCGTTTCGCCTGTCTCGGAGAGAAGAGCAGATTTGAGATCCGGGGTCACGGCGCGAAACGCCGCTGCGATTTTCTGCTCCGTGGGATCATGCTTCATATCGTTTCATTCCTTTCCGCAATCACGTTTCTGAGCTTCTTCATAGCTCTGGCATATTTGGAGAGAACGGTTGCAAGGGGGAGCTTCAGGAAGGCGGCGATCTCTCTGTGCTTCCAGCCGGTCAAGGCGTGGAGCACGACGATCTGCTGTTCCTCCTCCTTCAGGACCTGCAGCCACTCCGCGACCTGGAGATTGTCCGGCACGTCTTCCACCCGCAGCAGATGCTCCCAGGCCTCCTCGGAGAGCTCCGTCTGCCGGTCTCGCTCCTTCAGACGGTCGAGACAGAGATTTCGCGTGATCGTCATCAGGTAGGCCATGGGCTTGCCCATGGAACGGTAGCTTCCGGCAGCCTCGTACAGCCGCAGATAGCAGTCGTGCAGAACATCCTCGGCGTCGAAGGAATGCTTCAGCAGCGTCAGCGCATAGGCGTAAACCGCGCTGCTGGTCATGTCGTAAATGGGCCCCATGGCCGCGGTCTCCCCCTGCGCCAAACGCGCGATCAACGATTCAAGCCTCGCGTCGGAGGGATCCTTCTCCTGCGGGGCGGCTGTATGGATCGTTTGCATGCTTTCATCTCCCTTCACCCAGATAACGCCGGACGCGGCGCTTTTATTGCGTCGAAATGAAAAAAATATGGAAAAACTCCAAAAAGGCTTCGGAAGCTGTTCCACCCTTCCATCCGGTATTCTATTCCGGAATAACAAAAGATGCAAGATCGGGATTTGACATTTTCAAAAGATATGAATATAAGAAAAACACAGGGGACGGAAAAACACAGGGGACGGTTCTCTGTGTTGACTGAATACGGCGCAAAGGAAGGATATTACAGAGAACCGTCCCCTGTGTTCACCCTCATTCTGGACGAGCCAATGAACGGTCTGGACAAGGAGGGCGAGGAGGATATGCGCGGCGTTTTCGCCAAGCTCCGGGACGAGGGCAAAACCATCCTCCCGGCCTCCCACTCCGCCGAGGACATCGACCTGCTCTGCGACGCCGTCTATGAGCTGGACAAAGGCAAAATGGAGAAAATCAAATAAGCAGCCGAACAAAGCGTCGGAGCAGCAATGCTCCATTGTTGGCCCTCGCCCTTTCTTACCGAACCCAGACCCAAAAGCTGACCACGAAACACATCTTTGCGAAACAAAAAAGATACCGCACCAAAAAACCCTGAGTTTTTCAGGGTTTTTTGGCATCTTAGGGAGTCAAAAAGTACATTGCGTTTCCGTAGATACCAAACCCCATTTTCAACCAACTGGCCGGATTTGAACCGGCGAATAACACACAGCTCAGAAAAGTAACCGCATACCGCTCCTTGCCACCCAAGTGACGAGATATCATACCTTGGCCGCCAACTGCGGCGGCTTCGGCGGCAAAACCGGCATGTACGCCGTCCCCATCAAATGCAGAACCCGGCTGGGCTACCAAATGGCGCTACTTTCGGACAGGAATGACGGCGCCATCATGGAGAGCAGCCAGATAATGAGTCCTGTTGTTCACAAAGCCTGCTTTGTGGATCTCAATGCAAATCCGGCCTTTACGGACATTGCCCGCTGTGTTACCACCAGGCAGGACGCTGGGATCGGCTCCCACCCCAGAGAACGCTCCGGGGTCTTCCAGGAGATTCGGGAGGGCGAGTTCAACGGCAAGTTCGTGCTGATCGTCACGGACGCCAGCGGGGAAACCCATTACGGCGTCATCCGAAAGCTGACTCCCAGAGAGTGCTGGCGACTGCAGGGCTTCAGCGATCAGTGATACGTTAGGGTATGGACGGTATCCTATACGGCAACTGGTATTTCTGTATTACCGGCGTCTGCCGCCGCCCATGCCGCCGAAGCCGCCCATGCCGCCGCCCAACATCTGGTTGGGGATGGAATCCACCTGCTGGCCGTTGACGAGGATGGTGCCGCCGTTGAACTGGGCGGTGCCGTCGTAGTCGAAGCTGGACTGGCCGGTGACGCTGATGGTGCCGCCGTTGATGATGATGTTGCCGTTGGAGTCCACGCCGTCGGTGTCGCCGGCGCCCATGGAGATGGTGATCTCGCCGCCGTTGATCTCCACGGTGGGGGTGTAGAGGGAGGACTTCCGGGCGGCGTTGATGCCGTCGTCCGAAGCGCTGATCTGGATCGTTCCGTCATTGATCTGAACGTAGGTGGCTTCCAGGCCCTCGGCCGCGGTAATGTCGAAGCTGCCGCCGTCGATCTGCAGCAGGGTGTTGGCGTGGATCGCGTCGTCCTTGACCTGGATCACGAAGCTGCCGCCGGCGATGTAGATGTTGCCCAGGGTCTCGTCGTCGCCGTTCTCAGCGTGCAGGCCGTCCTCCTGTGCGTACAGCGTGAAGCTGCCGTCGGCGATGGCCAGACTGTCCTTGGCCCGGATCGCGTGCTCGCTTGCTGTGATCTCATAGACGCCCGCGGTGATCGTCACCTCGTCCTTGCCCACGATGCCGCTTCCGGCCTTCGCGGTGATGCGGAGGGTGCCGGTGCCGTTGAAGGTGATATCGTCCTTGGCGAAGACCACGGCGTCCACCTCGTTTTCATCGGTCTGGGTATAGCTCCCGCCGTTGGTCAGAGTATTCACGGTGCCGTCCGCAAGGGTGACGAAGACCTTATCCGCCTGCTTGACGTAGATGGCCGCGTAGTCGGAGGACCGGATGCTCACGCCGTTCAGCACCAGCTGGACCTTGTCGTCCTTCGTCGCGTCCACAACGACGCTGCCGTCGTCCAGGGTACCGGTAAGGATATAGGTCCCCGCGGCGGTGATGGTCACGGTGCCGCCGTTGATCTGCACGGCCTCAGAGGAGGCCGCGGCGGTCGCGCCGTTCAGGCTGATCGGCACAGCTTCGGCGGTATCGTATTCCCCGGAGAGGTCCCGCTTGGAGAAGGCCTCGCCGTAGGCGTCGCTGTCGCTGTTTGCGGAGCCCGCAGCGGCGTCCCCGGCGCTGTCCGCGGAAAGGGCGGTGAGGCTTGCGGCGCCGTCCGAATTTGCAGAGGAGATGCTTTGCGCCGTGTTCCCGGCAGCCGCCGTCTGGCTCGCCGCCGTGCCGCAGGCGGCCAGGAGCAGGGAGAGCGTCAGGAGCAGTGCGAGAAGGATGGGAGTTTTGTTTTTCAGAGTTTTCATGTTGCTTGCCTCCATTCATGTTTGATTTCTGGCGTCATTGTAGCATGGGAAAACAAAGAAATCTCCGAAAAACAAAAGCAGAAAATACGCAGAACACACGAAATCCCGCTTGTCGGTGGGATTTCGTGTGTTCCGTTTTTTACGTGGGATTGCGGGCAGATTGCCCGCGCTACAGGGGGAATACTGCCGTAAATACCGCGCCGTTCTCATTCTTTGCGGTCAGGGTCCCGTGATAGGCCTCCGCGACAGACCGGGCGATGGCCAGGCCGATGCCGTGCTTTCCGTCCTTTCCTTTATAGAAGCGCTCGAACACGCGGGGCAGATCCTCCTCCGCCACGCCGGGGCCGTCGTCGGCCACCCGGACGACCGCGCCTTCTTCGCTGCTGCGGCAGCTCAGGCGGATCTCTTTGCGCGCGTAGCGCACCGCGTTGGAGATCAGGTTGCCGAAGAGCCGCTGGGCGTCCTGCTCCCGGATCGCCAGCATAACAGGGTCTTCGTCAAAATCAAAGGAGAAGGTCAGCCCCTTCTTCTCCGCCTCCGTGTGCTGCTCGGAGACGCAGAGGGAAAGGACCTCCCGCAGGTCGATGGGCTCGATGCTGCCCTCCGGCCTGCCCCTGCCCATACGGGAGAGGTAGAGGATGTCCTCCACCATGCCGGTGAGCTTGTCGGACTCCGAGAGGATGACCCGGCCGGCCTTTTGGGGCTCGATCACCCCGTAGACGATGCCCTCCGCGTTGCCGCGGATGGAGGTCAGGGGCGTGCGCAGCTCGTGGGAGACGTTCTGAAAGAAGGTCTCCTGCTTCTGCTTCGCGTCATTGAGTTCCTGTACCATACCGTTCATAGAATCAGCAAGCTTTTGAAATTCCGCGTCCCGGAAGCTCAGCTCCCGCGGCTCCAGCTTCCCGCCGCCGATCTCGGAGGCGAAGTCAGAGAGGGTCTGCGCCGGCTTTGCAAAGGATTTGGCGAAGCGGCGGCTCAGCAGCACGGAAATCAGGATGGCCGCTCCGATGACAATCAAAAGAATGAGATTCACCCGCTGGGAAAAGGCCGTGATGGAGCTCACGTCGGCGTAAATCAACAGGAGGCTGTCGGCCTCTACCGGGTCTGTCTGAATGGAGATGGTATATGTTGCGTTGTCCAGAGACACGACCTTGCTCTCTATGCCTGCAGACAGATCGTGGTCACGGACGTAGCAGGCCAACTCGTTTGCCGTCGCCTCGTTTCCGTACAGGACCTTTTTCAGAGATCCGTCCTCCGTCAGCACCGCGGCGCTGTATTCCGCGCCGGTCACGCGATCTGGTTTTTCGTCAAA
>JAFYAB010000093.1 GCA_017540945.1 Oscillospiraceae bacterium
ATTTCAATTTCTTTCACAAAAAAACACCTCACAATATTGATTCGGATTACTATCCGTAGCAACATTATAACAGGTGCTGATCGTAAAAGATTATCCCGAAAACTTTTTTCAAATATGCTCATTTTTCAAGGCCTCCCGGTTTTTTTCGGGGGGCCTCGATTTTTCGGGATAACTTTGATTATCCCGAAATTCGGGATAACCAAAGCTTTTCAATCGCTGGCCGTCGAGGGGGCTTTGCCGACACCCGAGGAACCCTGTTCTTTGAGATTGCCCGGATTGCCGAAGCCAAACGACCTCGCTATCTGCTCCTTGAAAATGTTCCCGGCCTGCTATCGCATGACGAGGGCCGGACGTTTGCGACCATCCTCCGCTCGCTGGATGAGTTGGGGTACGATGTCGCGTGGCAGGTGCTTAACAGCAAGGATTTCGGCGTCCCCCAATCCCGCAATCGGGTGTACATTGTCGGATATCTTAGAGACGGATGTGCCGGAGAAATACTTGCTTTCGACCAGGCAAGTCCATCAGCTCTTTCCGAAATCGGAAAGCACTACGAAGGAAGCCGCGTCTACGACTCCAACGGCCTAAGTTGCACCTTGGCCGCCAACTGCGGCGGCTTTGGCGGCAAAACCGGCATGTACGCCGTCCCCATCGAATGCAGGACCAGGCTGGGCTACCAGATGGCTCTTATTCCGGACACGAATACCGGAATCATCTGGGATACCGGTCAGGCAATGAACCCCGTTGTTCATAAAGCCTGCTTCGTGGATCTCAACGCAAATCCAGCCTTTACGGACATCGCCCGCTGTGTTACCACCAGGCAAGACGCTGGGATCGGCTCCCACCCCAGGGAACGCTCCGGGGTCTTCCAAGAAATCCGGGAGGGCGAGTTCAACGGTAAGTTTGTTCTCATTGTCACGGACGCCAACGGCGAAACCCATTACGGTGTCATCCGAAAGCTGACCCCCAGAGAGTGCTGGCGCTTGTAAGGCTTCAGCGACGAACAATTCAATAAGGTGGCTGCCCTGGGCTTCTCAGACGGGCGGCTGTACAAAATGGCGGGAAACGCGGTCAGCGTTCCCGTCATTTCCGCATTAGGCAGAAAAATCAAAGAAATAGACGCCGCCGGCGTCGGAAAGGAAGAATTATGCCCAATCATGTAACCAACCGTATCAGCTTCCAGGGAGACCCGGAAGCCATCCACAGGATGCTGGAGGCCGTCAAAAACGAGGAGGAAGGCTACGGCTCCATCGACTTCAACAAGATCCTCCCCATGCCCCGGGAGCTGAACATCGAGTCCGGCAGCCGTACCACGGAGGGCATCAAGCTCTACAACGCCTTCCTGGAGATCTATAAGCTGGGCCAGGGCCAGAATGTGGATCTCTTCTCCGTCCCCGAGGAGAGCGAGAATGCCTTCCTGAAGATGCGGACGGACATCGACAAGAAGACCTGGAAGCTGGGCAGGGCCGCCTGCCGGAACATCCAGCAGTTCGGCTGCGCCACCTGGTACGAATGGTGCAACCGTCATTGGGGTACCAAGTGGAACGCCTACGATTTCACCGGGGAAACCGACCCCATTACCTTCCACACCGCCTGGTCCTCCCCTTGGCCTGTCATGCGGGAGCTCTCCAGGCAGTACCCGGACATCGAGCTCACCCTCTCCTGGGCCGATGAGGACATCGGCCACAACTGCGGCAGGTATGTCTACAGCGGCGGCAATGTGACGGAGGAGTTTATCCCTGCGGACGGCAGGGAGTCCTACGAATTCGCTGCCGAGGTGCTGAGAGAAGACCTCTCCGACTTCGGCCTTGTCCTGAACGCCGACGAGACCGACTACATCTGGGCGGGCAGCCAGGACTATGAAGTACTGGAGTTGCTGGGCCAGCGGGTCCTGCGCTCGGATCTGGATCTGAGCCTGTCGGATATTCCCTTTGGGATGTACCTCTACCACCTGGGGACCACGGATGACCGGAGCCGCTTCAATTGTATCTGCGACCATTGTCCGGAGAACTTCGGCTGTTCCATCGTCACCCTGCAGCCCATTGAGCTGGGGCCCGATGGGGAGCGGCCCCTGGCGGAGGACGAGGTCCCCCGCGTCACCACGGACAAGCTGAGCTTCGAGGATCTGCTGCAGGAGACCATCACGGAAGATGAACCGCAAACCGAAGAGATGGGAGGGATGGAACTGTGAGCATCAGAAACATCACCACGGAGGATCTGCGGCGCATGAACGGCCAGGAGGCCTTGATTCTGCAGGGCTGCGGCGGAGACCTTCAGGAATGGCTCGACGGCATCAACGAGCTGCTGACGGAGGAAGGGATCCTGCAGAACAGCACCCGCTTCCGGGAATGCCTCTGCTTCCACAACGACGCGGACAATATCACCTGCCTGGTCTTCCCCTTCTCTGAGGACGTGGAGCTGAACGTGGGCAGGCTGGCCATGTGGCGGCTTGGCACCCACAGCAGGTTCGGCGGCACATGGCTGTCGGACTACGTTCCCAACAAGCTGGGCGGGTTCTTTCACGGGGATCCCCAGGAAGCGGAGCAGGCGGTCCAGATGCCGGAACCGGCCCAGGCTGAACCGCCCCGGCGGGACAAGCCGGACTGCGAGCTCATCGGGCAGGACGGAAACATCTTCAACCTCATGGGAATCGCATCCAGGACCCTGCGGGAGAACGGCATGGGCCCGGAGGCCAAGGAGATGGTGGCGCGCATTGATGCCGAAGCTCGGAGCTACGATCAGGCCCTGAACATCATCGGCGAGTACGTCAACATCACCGGACCCGAAGAAGGCCCGGAGGACGGGATGGAGCTGGACGAATGAGCAGCAGCGGTCAGAAAAAGCGGCAGCCGTTCCATTTCAAGCATCGGTCAGATATGATGCGGAATATCTCGGTCGGCACCGAGATCGTCGCCACCGCCCATGCCTACCACCCGGACCTGATTGGCCTGACCCGTGTGGTCACAAAGGTCCAGACGGACGGCTTCTATTCCATAATTAAAGGTCAGCCGGAGCACAAGTGGTCCACCTGCAACCACGGGAAGGGATTCTTTACGCCATATTCGAAAGCGTCCTTCTACCGCTTCAACGGTGGGACTGTTCAAGTCCTGAATCCCAGGCTCAAGGACGGCAGCGTTCTCTACGAGATGGAGGTCTACCCGCAGGCAGCACAAACCAAAACCATCAACAGACAGGAGGCAAAGCAAATGAACGAATGGGACCGCCTGCGCAGGCAGGCAGAACGCTACAAACAGGACTACCCCAAGGGCACCCGTGTCCTGCTGCTGAGCATGGGGAACGACCCCCGCCCGGTGGAGGACAATACCCGTGGCACGGTCATGGCGGTGGATGACATCGGCACCGTCCACTGCAAGTTTGACAACGGCAGACAGCTGGGGCTCATCCCCGGCGAGGACAGCTTCCGGAAACTGACCGAGGAGGAGCTCCAGACAGAGCAAGCCGCCGAGCGGCTGAAGGACTACCGGGAAAAAACCGCCAAGCTGTCCCAGGTCCATGACCTGGAGAGCCTCTACACCTCTCCCGACTTCCAGTGCGACCAGACCGGCGGCTACCCCACCTCCCTGGTGGTGAACTGGGCCGCCAACAAAGCCTGGCTGGAGCTCAACGACTCTCTGGCCCAGGAAGGTGAAGACCTGACTCCCTATGAGCAGCTCTGCGCCGAC
>JAFYAB010000094.1 GCA_017540945.1 Oscillospiraceae bacterium
ATTTCAATTTCTTTCACAAAAAAACACCTCACAATATTGATTCGGATTACTATCCGTAGCAACATTATAACAGGTGCTGATCGTAAAAGATTATCCCGAAAACTTTTTTCAAATATGCTCATTTTTCAAGGCCTCCCGGTTATTTTTCGGGGGGCCTCGCTTTTTCGGGATAACTCTGATTATCCCGAAATTCGGGATAACCAGTCCTTTTCAATCGCTGGACGGCGGGGCGGCTTCTCTGATACTCGAGGAACCCTGTTCTTTGAAATCGCTCGACTGGCTGCCGAGAAACGACCTCACTATTTGCTCCTTGAAAACGTACCCGGCCTGCTATCGCATGACACGGGCAGGACGTTTCAGACAATCCTCAACACGCTGGATGAATTGGGGTACGATGTCGCATGGCAAGTGCTTAACAGCAAGGATTTCGGCGTCCCGCAATCCCGCAATCGGGTGTATATTGTCGGATATCTTAGAGACGGATGTGCCGGCGAGGTACTTGCTTTCAACCAGGCAAGTCCGTCGGCTCTTTCCGAGATCGGAAAACACCCAGAAGGAAGCCGGGTCTACGACTCCAACGGCCTGAGCTGTACTTTGGCAGCCAACTGCGGAGGCTTCGGCGGGAAAACCGGTATGTACGCTGTGCCGGTTATCTGCAAAACCAGACTCGGTTACCACACAGCTTTTGTCGGAGACGGCAACGGCCTTATCCTCGCGGGACAGGATCCCGCAGGAAACCGCGCCTGTTTCGTGGATCTGAATGAGAATCCTGCTTTCACGGACATTGCCCGCTGTATCACGGCAAGGCAGGATGCTGGTGTCGGATCGCACCCCAGAGAACGGTCCGGCGTCTTCCAAGAGATCCGGGAGGGCGAGCACGACGGCAAGTTCGTGCTCATCGTCACAGATGCTGACGGCGAAGTCCACCATGGCGTCATCCGCAAGCTGACTCCGAGAGAGTGCTGGCGGCTGCAAGGCTTTACCGACGAACAATTCAATAAGGTCGCAGCCCTCGGCTTATCGGACGGGCGGCTCTACAAAATGGCGGGAAACGCGGTCAGCGTTCCCGTCATTTCCGCATTAGGCAGAAGAATCAAGGAAATAGACGCCACTGGCGTCGGAAAGGAAGAACTATGCCAAATCACGTAACGAACAACCTTACTTTTCACGGCGATCCGGATGCCATTCAGCGGATGCTGGAGGCCGTCAAGAGTGACGAGGAGGGTTTCGGCTCCATCGACTTCAACAAGCTCATCCCCATGCCGAAGGAACTGAACATTGAGTCCGGCAGCCGTACCACGGAGGGGATTAAGCTCTACAACGCTTTTCTGGAGATCTACAAGTTAGGTCACGAAGGCAAGGTGGATCTGTTCTCCATCCCCGAGCAGAGTGAAAAGGCCTTCCTCGATATGAGGAAGGATATCGACAAGAAAACATGGGCTTTGGGCAGGGCCGCCTGCCGGAATATCCAGCTATTTGGCCACCCCACCTGGTACTCCTGGTGTACCTGCAATTGGGGGACCAAGTGGAACGCCTATGATTTCAGCAGTGACGGGAACAACCTGTCCTTCCATACGGCCTGGTCAGCGCCCTTCCCCGTGATCCGGAAGCTCGCCGAGCTGTTCCCGGAGATTGGGATCACCCACGAGTGGGCCGACGAAGATATTGGCCACAACTGCGGCAGAGATATTTACAGCGACGGCAAGCTGACGGACGAGTTCATTCCTGCAGATGGCAGGGAAGCCTATGAGTATTCCGCCTCCGTCTTGGGCGAGGATCTATCTGACTTCGGTCTGGTTCTCAACGCCGACGAAACGGACTATATCTGGGCCGGCAGCAATCAGTACGAGGTCATGGAATTTCTCGGTCAACGGGTTCTCCATTCGGATATGGAGATGGGCCTCTCTGAAATCCCTCTGGGGATGTATCTCTACCATCTGGGAACCACGGACAACCGGGACCGCTACGATTCCGTCTCCGTGGTTCGTCCGGAGAACTTCGGCGGCTCCATCGTCACCTTGGAGCCCATCGAGCTGGGGTCAGACGGGGTGCGTCAACTGGCGGAGGACGAGGGCCCGCGGCTTACCTGCGATAAGCTGACCATGGAGGAGCTTATGCAGGAGAGCATTTCGGAAGATGAAAGTCTGGGAGGAATGAATCTGTGAGCATCAGAAGAATCACCACGGACGAGCTACGCCGGATGAACGGTCAGGAAGCCCTGATCGGCGGCATCGTCACCAAGTTCGCCAAGACCGAGCGGAGTCTCATCATCGCCATCATGCTGATCGTGGGCCTCATGAGCGGCGTCCTGTCCAACACCGGCACCGCCGCCGTGCTGATCCCCGTGGTCATCGGCATCTCCGCCAAGTCCGGCTTCAAGCGCTCCCGCCTTCTGATGCCTCTGGTCTTCGCGGCGGCCATGGGCGGTAACCTCTCCCTCATCGGCGCCCCCGGCAACATGATCGCCCAGACCACTCTGGAGCCTGTGGGCCTCAAGTTCGGCTTCTTTGAGTACGCCATCGTGGGCCTGCCCATTCTGCTGGTGGGCATCCTGTTCTACGCCACCATCGGCCACAAGCTGCTGCCCAACCATGACGTGAAGGACGACGATTCCGTCTTCGATGAGCAGAAGGATTTCAGCAAGGTCCCCAAGTGGAAGAAGATCCTCTCCCTGGTGATCCTGGTGCTGACATTGCTTGCCATGATCTTTGAAGAGCAGATCGGCGTGAAGCTGGCCATCTCTGGCTGCGTAGGCGCCATCCTGCTGATTCTCACCGGCGTCATCTCCGAGAAGGAGGCCATCAAGTCCATCGACATGAAGACCATCTTCCTCTTCGGCGGCACCCTGTCCCTGGCGGAGGCCCTGGACAAGTCCGGCGCCGGCAAGATGATCGCGGACGCAGTCATCGGCCTGCTGGGCGCCAACCCCTCTCCGCTGCTGCTGACCTTCGTGGTGTTCATCCTCTGCTGCGTCATGACCAACTTTATGTCCAACACCGCCACCACCGCTCTGATGGCTCCCATCTGCCTGTCCATCGCCCAGGGCATGGGGGCGGACCCCCGGGCCGTGCTGATGGCCTGTGTCATCGGCGGCTCCTGCGCCTACGCCACCCCCATCGGCATGCCTGCCAACACCATGGTGGTGGGCGCCGGCAACTACACCTTCATGGACTACGTGAAATCCGGCCTGCCCCTGATTGTGATTGCCACTGTGGTGAGCATGATCATTCTCCCCATCGCCTTCCCCTTCTTCCCCTGAGTCCGTACACAAACCCCATCTGATATAGGAGGTACATACTATCATGACCAAAGAAGCGCAAGTTCAGAAAATGACCGACATGATGGCCAAGTTCGTGGGCTACACCGGGAAGAAGCTTCCCGACGACGTGATCGCCAAGCTGGAGGAGCTCCGCTCCAAGGAGGACAGCCCCCTGGCCAAGGTCATCTACGACACCATGTTCCGCAACCAGGAGCTGGCGGTGAAGCTGGACCGTCCCTCCTGCCAGGACACCGGCGTGCTGCAGTTCTGGCTCAAGTGCGGCACCGGCTTCCCCCTGATCAACGAGCTGGAGGGCCTGCTCAAAGAGGCTGTGGTGAAGGCCACCTTCGCCACCCCCCTGCGCCACAACTCCGTGGAGACCTTTGACGAGTACAACACCGGCAAGAACGTGGGCAAGGGTACGCCCACCGTCTGGTGGGACATCGTTCCCAACTGGGACGGCTGCGAGATCTACACCTACATGGCCGGCGGCGGCTGCACCCTGCCCGGCAACGCCACCGTACTGATGCCCGGCGAGGGCTACGAGGGCGTCACCAAGTTCGTCCTGGACCGGATGACCTCCTACGGCCTCAACGCCTGCCCCCCGCTGCTGGTGGGCGTGGGCGTGGCCACCTCCGTGGAGACCGCGGCCCTGCTGTCCAAGAAGGCCCTCATGCGGCCCATCGGCTCCCACAATGAGAACGAGCGAGCCGCCAAGATGGAGAAGCTGCTGGAGGACGGCATCAACGCCATCGGCCTGGGCCCTCAGGGCATGGGCGGCAAGTACTCCGTCATGGGCGTGCACATCGAGAACACCGCCCGTCACCCCTCCGCCATCGGCGTGGCCGTCAACGTGGGCTGCTGGAGCCACCGCAGAGGCCACATCATCTTCGATAAGGACCTGAACTACACCATCACCACCCATTCGGGCTGCGTGCTCTGATCGGCGAACAAGGAGGATATTACAATGGTTGAAATCAAGGACGGCAAGAAGATCCTCACCACCCCCATCTCCGCCGAGGATCTGAAGGACATTCACATCGGCGACATCATCTACCTCAACGGAAGCCTCACCACCTGCCGGGACGTGGCCCATCGCCGCGTGGTGGAGGAGGGGAGAGAGATCCCCGTGGACGTGCGGAACAACGCCATCCTCCACGCGGGCCCCATCATCCGCCCCCTGGAGAACGACAAGTTCGAGATGGTCTCCGTGGGACCCACCACCTCCATGCGGATGGAGAAGTTCGAGTATGAGTTCGTCAAGACCACCGGCGTCCGGGTCATCGTTGGCAAGGGCGGCATGAAGGAAAACACCGCCGCCGCCTGCAAGGACTTCGGCTGCATCCACTGCGTCATCCCCGCGGGCAACGCTGTGGTGGCTGCGGTTTGCGTGGAGGAGATCGAGCGGGCCGAATGGCGGGACCTGGGCATGCCCGAGACCCTGTGGAACTGCCGGGTCAAGGAGTTCGGGCCTCTGATTGTTTCCATCGACGCCGAGGGCCGCAACTATTTTGAAGAGAAAAAGGTGGAGTACAACCGCCGCAAGGACGAGCAGATCGCCCTCATCAGCAAGCAGGTGGGCTTCATCAAGTAAGGCCCCGGAAATACAGAAAAGAGGCAGTCCCCCTGCCTCTTTTCGCCGTATCGGAAAGGAGAAATCCATGAAAACTTACCGCGTTGCCGTGATCCCCGGGGACGGCATCGGCCCGGAGGTGATCCGGGAGGCCGTCAAGATCTTGAACACCGCCGCGGAGCTGGACGGCGGCTTTCGCTTTGATTTTTCGGAGTACCCCTGGGGTTGTGAATACTACCTGAAAACCGGCGTCATGATGCCGGAGGACGGGCTGGATCAGATCCGGGACTGCGACGCCATCCTCCTGGGGGCCGTGGGTTATCCCGGCGTGCCGGACCACGTCTCTCTGCGGGATCTGCTGCTGCGGATCCGCCACGACTTCGACCAGTACGTGAATCTGCGGCCCGTGAAGCTGCTGCGGGGTGCCCCCTGCCCCATCCAGGGGAAGAGCCCCGGGGACATCGACATGACCTTCATCCGGGAAAACAGCGAGGGCGAGTACAGCGGCCAGGGCGCCTGGCTCTACCCCAATACCCCCCAGGAGGTGGTGATCCAGGACGGCGTCTTCTCCCGGAAGGGCTGCGAGCGGATCATCCGCTACGCCTACGAGCTGGCCAAACGGGAGGGCAAGAGCCTCACCAGCGTCAGCAAAGGCAATGCCCTGAACTACTCCATGGTCTTCTGGGATCAGATCTTCCGGGAGATTGCCCGGGAGTACCCGGAGGTGGAGACCCACTCCCTTCTGGTGGACGCGGCAGCCATGCTGATGATCCGGAATCCGGAGCGCTTCCAGATCGTGGTGACCTCCAACCTCTTCGGAGACATCCTCACGGACCTGGGGGCCGCCATCTCCGGCGGCATGGGCCTGGCAGCGGGAGCAAACCTGGACCCGGAGCGCCGCTTCCCCTCCATGTTTGAGCCCATCCACGGTTCCGCCCCGGACATTGCGGGCCGGGGCATTGCAAACCCTCTGGCCTCCATCTGGGCAGCCGGCCAGTTGCTGGAGCACCTGGGTCATCCACGGTGGTACGGGCGGATCCTGGAGGTTATGGAGCAGCTGCTGACAGAGGGAAGCAGCCTGACCCCGGACCTGGGCGGCAGCGCCTCCACCTCCGCCTGCGGCGACGCATTTGCGGCCAGACTGCGGCAGGAGAATTGACCGGCCCGGGAACAAGAAGAATACAATGGGAGCGATTGCTATGAACTATGCGGAAGAATCCCTGCGGCTCCATGAGAAATGGGGCGGCAAGATTGAAGTGATCTCCAAGGTCCCCGTGGCCACTAAGGAGAATCTGTCCCTGGCCTACACCCCGGGCGTGGCCCAGCCCTGCCTGGAGATCCAAAAGGATTATGACAAATCCTTCACCCTGACCCGGCGGCACAACTTAGTCGCTGTGGTCACCGACGGCACCGCCGTCCTGGGACTGGGGGACATCGGCCCCGAGGCAGGCATGCCCGTCATGGAGGGCAAATGCGCCCTGTTCAAGGCCTTCGGGGACGTTGACGCCTTCCCCATCTGCCTCCGCAGCAAGGACGTGGAGGAGATCGTCCG
>JAFYAB010000095.1 GCA_017540945.1 Oscillospiraceae bacterium
CCTCCGCCCAGGTCTCGTAGCCCTCGTAGCCCTGGCCGGTCAGCTCCCGGAGCTGCTCCGGGGAGAGGGTGAAGGCCTCGGCCCGCGCCTGCAGATCCCCGGCGGCAGCCTCCAGGGCCGCCCGGGCTTCCTCCGTTTGCAGATAGTCCCCCAGGAAGGACAGGGGCGGGGCGGTCCCCTCCGGGTCCTGCTCGGCGGCATAGGCGGGATAGCCCGCCAGGATCTGGGTCAGCATCAGCTCCAGCTCCTCCGTGGTGACCGCCGCAGCTCCGTTCTCCTCCAGGGCCTGGCGGATGCCGGTTTCCAGGGTCTCCCGGGCGGCGTCGGAGTTCAGATACTCCCGCAGGGCCCCGCCCAGCTTGGTGGGATCGGTGCTCGGGTCCTGCTCCGCCTCCGCCAGCCAGCCGTCCAGCAGCTTGGCGAAGAGGTCCCGCAGGTCCTCGGCGCTGATCTTCAGCTTGACGCCTTGCATCAGCTCGGCGATATCCTTTTGGGACAGGCTGGGCATGGCGGCGGAGAAGGCGTTGGGATCGATGGCGCCGCTGAGATCCAGGCCGGAGAGGTCCAGCCCGGAGAGGTCGAAGCCTGAGAGGTCGAAGTCCCCCTCCTCCCCCAGGTCAAACTGGAAGGCCTTGGAAATGGCCTCCTCGTCCACCGTGAAAAGGGTGGAAAGATCCATCTCCCGATCCTGGGGCGTCTCTCCGAAGGGCAGACCCGTGAACACGTCGGTAACGGGATCCGCCAGCTGCTGCCTGGTGACCGCGCTGGCGGCCGAGAGCTCCCGCAGATGGTCCGACAGGGCGGCGGGATAGGCGATGCCGTAATTCAGGGTGGGATTGCTCATGTCCTCCCTGGGCAGGACCACGCCCACCACCGTGAGATCGTCCGCCGTCTCCAGGGTCTTTTTCAACCAGGCCTCGTCGCCGGAGCGGTCAGCCCAGACCTTGTAGTCGGCGTCGTAGGTGTAGAGCCCGGAGACCGGCAGGACCTTGAAGGAGATCCCCAGCAGATCCTCATAGCGCAGCCGCAGCTCCGGCCCCTCCAGATCCACGGTCTCGCCCTGGGCGAAGCGGCGGATCATCTCCTCCAGCTCCGCGGGGTCCTTGAGCCCCAGGGTGTAGAGGGTCATATCCGAGACCCGGCCCCGCTGGGTCAGCACCACCACGCACTCGTTCCAGGCCTCGGGCCAATGGCCCGCCATCACCTCATACTGGTCCTCGTAAAGGGCGGGCTCGGAGGGCATGGAACGGAAGGAGTCGGTGGAGGTGAACTGGGAAAGCATGGAGCTCATGCCCTCGGCGGAGGAAAAGCCCATGGCGGCGAAGCTGGTATCCGGGTTCACCTGCCGGACCCGATCGTCCTCCAGCTTGTAGATGCGGGGCGTGATGTTGTAATCGTAGCTGATGGCCTGGACCTGGTCGTAAACGTCGGTCTGGCCGGATTCCAGGTAGGCCCGCAGGGCCGTCAGATCGTTGACGCTGACCCGGGAGAAAAGGTTCGTGATCGTCTTCCACTCCCGGACCTCCGAGGGCTCCGATTCCTCGTCCCCGCCCCGATTCTGGGGCATGAGGGAGGCCAGGTTGAAGCTGGCATCGGTGATCTGGAGGGGATAGCTCTTGAGGGTGTCCTCCTCCACCGACTGGATATAGCGGTCCACGCCGTTGGACATGGAGAGGATCATGGCGATGCCGATGATGCCGATGGAGCCCGCAAAGGCCACCAGCAGAGTCCGCACCTTCTTGGTCCAGAGATTGTTGAAGCTGAGGCTCAGGGCCGTCAGCGGAGACATGGAGGCCTTGCCCAGGTTCCGGTGGACCGCCGGGGTCTCGGTCTCCGGGTCGTAGGGGGCGGAGTCGTCTGTGATCTTGCCGTCCTTCAGCCGGACGACACGGGTGGCGTAGCGGTCCGCCAGCTCGGGATTGTGGGTCACCATCACCACCAGCCGGTCGCTGGCCACCTCCTTGAGCAGCTCCATGACCTGAACGGAGGTCTCGCTGTCCAGGGCGCCGGTGGGCTCGTCCGCCAGCAGGATGTCCGGGTCGTTGACCAGGGCCCGGGCGATGGCCACCCGCTGCATCTGGCCGCCGGAGAGCTGCGCGGGCTTCTTGTGGATGTGGTCCGCCAGGCCCACCTTGGCCAGGGCCTCCCGGGCCCGTCGGCGGCGCTCGCCCCGGCCCACGCCGGAGATGGTCAGCGCCAGCTCCACATTGGCCAGGATGCTCTGGTGGGGGATCAGATTGTAGCTCTGAAAGACGAAGCCCACGGTGTGGTTGCGGTAGGAGTCCCAGTCCCGGGCGGAATACTTGCGGGTGGAAACGCCGTTGATGATGAGCTCGCCCTCGTCGTAGCGGTCCAGGCCGCCGATCACATTGAGCAGGGTGGTCTTGCCGGAGCCGCTGGGCCCCAGAATGGCCACGAATTCATTGTCCCGCAGACTGAGGCTGACCCCGTCCAGCGCCCGCTGGACCAACGCGCCGGTTTTATATACTTTTTTGACGTTTTGGATCTGGAGCACGGGATCGCCTCCCTTCAAAACAATGTCCGTATGCCGATCGCCTGATCCCTTTTTCCGCATTATACACGGAATACACCGCGACGAAAAGGGGATCGGAGTTCTTTTTATAAAAAATTTACATTTCCAGGCTCAGGAATACAAAAAAACCCGGAAAAGTCATCTTGACTTCCCTGGGCGTCTGTGCTATAATGTAGCTCCAATATGCGGTTTTCTGCGATTTCGCAGATTTCACCTCTATATCGGCAGTATAGCACAGGCAAGCGCAAAACGCAAGCCAGTCAAGAGCAAAACAATCAACGCTTCCGGGCGTATCATTTTTATGAAAGGCAGTGATGAACCCCCATGGCATTGGTAAAGGACAAGTACTTTGGCAAGACCCTCCGCAAGAGCTACGCCAAGTACGAGGAAATTCTGGAGATGCCCAATCTGCTGAAGATCCAGAAGGATTCCTACAACTGGTTCCTGGAAGAGGGCCTGCACGAGGTCTTCCGGGACACGGACGCCATTACCGACTACACCGGCAACCTGGAGCTGAGCTTCCTGGACTACTCCATGAACGACAAGCCCAAGTATACCGTCGAGGAGTGCAAGGAGCGGGACGCCACCTACGCCAGACCCATCAAGGTCCGGGTGCGCCTGCGCAACAAGGAGACCGGCGAGATCAAAGAGCAGGAGATCTTCATGGGAGATTTCCCTCTCATGACCAACGGCGGCACCTTCGTGATCAACGGCGCCGAGCGCGTCATCGTCTCCCAGATCGTCCGCAGCCCCGGCATGTACTACGGCGACGAGGTGGACAAGGCCGACCAGCACTCCTATACCGCCCAGATCATCCCCTACCGGGGCGCCTGGCTGGAATATGAGACCGACACCCAGAACGTCTTCTACGTTCGCATCGACAAAAACCGCAAGCTCCCCATCACCTGCCTGATCCGCGCCCTGGGCGTCAACACCGACGCGGAAATCGTGGAGATGTTCGGCGACGATCCCCGCATCACCGCCACCCTGGAGAAGGACACCTGTCACAGCCCCGAGGACAGCCTGCTGGAGATCTACCGGCGGCTGCGTCCCGGCGAGCCCCCCACGGTGGACAACGCCCGCTCCTATCTGGAGGCCCTGTTCTTCGACGACCGCCGCTACGACGTGTCCAAGGTGGGCCGCTACAAGTTCAATAAGAAGATGGACATCTGGTGGCGCCTGGCTGGCAGCGAGCTGGCGGAGCCCATCGCCGATCCCCTGACCGGCGAGATCCTGGCCGAGCCCGGCAAGGTCCTGACCCGGGCCGAGGCCCACGCCATCTCCGACCGCGGCGTCAACGAGGCGGTCCTGCTGGTGAACGGCAAGAAGCTGAAGGTCTTTTCCAACCACATGGCCGACATGTCCAAATTTGTGGACTTCGATCCCAGACAGTTCGGGGTCAAGGAGAAGATCGACTTCCCCACGCTGAAAACCCTGCTGGAGCAGGCCGCGGCCGAAAACTGGAGCACCGAGGAATGGGGTTATGCCATTGAGGATCACGCGAACGAGCTGATGCCCAAGCACATCACCCCCAATGACATCCTGGCCTCCATCAACTACCTGATCTGCGTGGCCAACGGCGTCGGCACCACCGACGACATCGACCACCTGGGCAACCGCCGCCTGCGCTGCGTGGGCGAGCTGCTGCAGAACCAGTTCCGCGTGGGCTTCACCCGCCTGGAGCGCGTGATCCGCGAGCGCATGACCGTCCAGGATCTGGACACCGTCACGCCCCAGAGCCTGATCAACATCCGGCCCGTCACCGCGGTCATCAAGGAGTTCTTCGGCTCCTCCCCCCTGTCTCAGTTCATGGACCAGAACAACCCTCTGGCCGAGCTGACCCACAAGCGCCGTCTCTCCGCCCTGGGCCCCGGCGGCCTGTCCAGAGAGCGCGCCTCCTTCGACGTCCGCGACGTCCACTATTCCCACTATGGCCGCATGTGCCCCATCGAGACCCCCGAAGGTCCCAACATCGGCCTGATCAACTATCTGGCCTGCTTCGCCAAGATCAACGAGTACGGCTTTGTGGAGGCTCCCTTCCGCAAGATCGAAAAGATCTATGACGAAAACGGCAAGTACGCCGGCTCCCGTGTCACCGATCAGGTGGACTACATGACCGCCGACGTGGAGGACGACTACCGGGTGGCCCAGGCCAACGAGCCCGTGGACGAGAACGGCTTCCTGGTGAACGCCCGCGTCACCTGCCGGCACCGCAACGAGATCATCGCCGTGGACCGGGAGCAGATCGACTACATCGACGTCTCCCCCAAGATGATGGTCTCCGTGGCCACCGCCTTCATCCCCTTCCTGCAGAACGACGACGCCAACCGTGCTCTGATGGGCGCCAACATGCAGCGTCAGGCCGTGCCCCTCATGGTCACCGAGGCCCCCATCGTGGCCACCGGCGTGGAGCACAAGTGCGCTGTGGACTCCGAGGTCTGCCTCAAGTCCTCCGGCGCCGGCGAGGTCCTGAAGGTCTCCGCCGACTGGATCACCATCCGTTACGACGACGGCTCCGTCGTGGATCATAAGCTCACCAAGTTCGCCCGCTCCAACCAGGGCACCTGCGTCAACCAGCGGCCCATCGTGGAGGTCGGCGAGCGGGTGGAGGCCGGACAGGTCATTGCCGACGGCCCCGCCTGCTCCCAGGGCGAGATCTCCCTGGGCAAGAACGTCCTCATCGGCTTCATGACCTGGGAGGGCTACAACTACGAGGACGCCATCCTGCTGAACGAGCGTCTGGTCCGGGAGGACGTCTTCACCTCCATCCACATCGAGGAGTACGAGACCGAGGCCCGCGACACCAAGCTGGGGCCCGAGGAGATCACCCGGGACATCCCCAACGTGGGCGAGGACACCCTGAAGGATCTGGACGAGGACGGCATCATCCGCATCGGCGCCGAGGTCAGCTCCGGCGACTATCTGGTGGGTAAGGTCACCCCCAAGGGCGAGACCGAGCTCACCGCCGAGGAGCGGCTGCTCCGGGCCATCTTCGGCGAGAAGGCCCGGGAGGTCCGGGACTCCTCCCTGAAGGTTCCCCACGGCGAGAGCGGCATCATCGTGGACGTCAAGAAGTTCACCCGCGCCAACGGCGACGAGATGGCTCCCGGCGTCAACAAGGTGGTCCGGGTCTACATCGCCCAGAAGCGGAAGATCTCCGTGGGCGACAAGATGGCCGGCCGCCATGGCAACAAGGGCGTCGTGTCCCGGGTCCTGCCCGAGGAGGACATGCCCTTCCTGCCCGACGGCACTCCCCTGGACATCGTGTTGAACCCCCTGGGCGTCCCCTCCCGTATGAACATCGGCCAGGTGCTGGACGTCCACCTGGGCTATGCCGCCAAGACCCTGGGCTGGAAGGTCTCCACCCCCATCTTCGACGGCGCCAACGAAAAGGACATCCGCGACACCCTGAAGCTGGCGGGTATGCGGTAGGACGGCAAGTCCATCCTCTACGACGGCCGCACCGGCGAGCAGTTCGACAATCTGGTCACCGTGGGCTGGGTCTACTTCCTGAAGCTCCACCACCTGGTTGACGACAAGATCCACGCCCGTTCCACCGGCCCCTACTCCCTGGTCACCCAGCAGCCTCTGGGCGGCAAGGCCCAGTTCGGCGGCCAGCGCTTCGGCGAAATGGAGGTCTGGGCCCTGGAGGCCTACGGC
>JAFYAB010000096.1 GCA_017540945.1 Oscillospiraceae bacterium
CCGATTTGCCTTACGGCAAATTGCATTCGTTCCGAATGCCGGGACGCTCACCCTGACGGGTAAGAGCGTCCCCTACGGTGGCACGTATCGGGCGGGCTGATAGCCCACGCTACATAAGGGGATGTAGGGACGAGCATTGCTCGTCCGCGCATGCGAAGCATGCGTCGTTTGCGCAAGCAAACGATCCGATTTGCCTCACGGCAAATTGCATTCGTTCCGAATGCCGGGACGCTCACCCTGACGGGTAAGAGCGTCCCCTACGGCGGCGCGTATCGGGCGGGCTGATAGCCCGCGCTACGGGCGGGGGACGGCGGGCTGATAGCCCGCGCTGCAGGCGGGGATCCATGATCTCTCAACCCTTCCCCCACCCTAATCCCTAAGCCTTAATCCCTAATCCCTGATATAGACGATCTGCTTCGCGATCCGCTCTGCCTCTTCCCTGCCCTTCAGGGCTTCGATCAGGGCCAGGGCGAAATCCACGGAGGCGCCGGCGGCCCTGGCAGTGATGAGCCTGCCGGCCCGTACCACGTTGGCGTCCCGGATCTCGGCCTGCCCCATCTGGGGCTCCTTGCCGGGATAGCAGACGGCGGGGCTGTCGCCGAGGATCCCCAGACTCGCCAGGATCGTGGGCGCGGCGCAGATGGCGCAGACGTATTTGCCGGCCTCCCAGGCCCGTTTCGTCAGACTCAGGGCCGCCCTGGAGCTCAGAAGGGACTCCACGCCCCGGAGCCCGCCGGGGAGCACCAGCATCTCCATATCGTCGATGTGGACCGCGTCCAGGGGGATATCCGCCCGGACGGTGATTTTGTGGGAGCCCACGATCTCGATGCCGTTGACCCCCGCCAGCGCCACCTCCAGCCCCGCCCGCCGCAGCAGGTCGCAGGGCACAATGGCCTCGGTCTCCTCAAAGCCGGTGGCCAGGAAAATATATACCATATCGTTCTCCTTACTTTTCGATCACAGACAATACTTTCTGATACAGCTCCTCGTGGATGTCCTCCACGGCCCGGAGCTGCCCCTTTTTGGCGCAGGAGACCACGCTCCAGCCGTAAAAGGCCGCGGCCTGGAGGCCGGTCCTCCGACAGGTGCGGAGATAGTCCAGGTCCTGCTCGTGGATGTCCGCCTGGGTGTGGGTGTCGCTCTCCCGCTTCCGCAGCAGGGTCTCGCTGAGCTCCGTGGGGACGTCCAGATAGAGCACCAGGTCCGGCACCGGCAGGCCGAAGCGGACGTATTCCAGGTCGTAGAGCCAGCGGAAGAAGTCCGGTCGGATGGGCTCCAGCACTTTGGCGGCCTGATGGACCGCGTTGGAGCTGGTGTAGCGGTCCGCCAGGATCAGCCCGCCCTTCCGGTATTCCTCGCCCCAGACCTTGCGGAAGGAGGCGAAGCGGTCCACCGCGTAGAAGGCGGAGGCCGCGTATGCGTTCACGTCGGCGGGGTTCGGGCCGAACTCGCCCCCCAGATACATCCGGATCAGCGCCGAGGAGGGCTGATCATACTGGGGGAAGACGATGGTGTGGAAGGACCTGCCCTCCGATTCCAGCCGCTGTTTCAGCAGCGCGAACTGCGTGGACTTCCCGGACCCGTCGGTGCCTTCCAATACGATTAGTTTACCCATATTCTGTCCTCCGTCTCCTTTTGCCTGATGCCTGACGCCTCGCGTCCCCCGTCCCCGGTGTCCGTTGCGGCCGGAGCGCGCGGGCTTCGATTCGTTTTCCTCCGTAGGGGCGCTCATTGAGCGCCCGGTCCGCCATGGGCGGACAATTTACCGCAGGCAAATCCTGCGTGGTTTCGATACGGTACGTGGGTTGTATCGTTTGCTCCCGCAAACGATGCTTGCTTCGCAAGCGCGGGCGCTCAATGAGCGCCCCTACGGGGTGGGTGGTCGTCGTGCGTGTTTGCCTCGGGCGGGCGGCCAATGGCCGCCCCTACGGGGTGGGTGGTCGTCGTGCGTGTTTGCCTCGGGCGGGCGGCCAATGGCCGCCCCTACGGTGGGAACGGTACGGCGGGGGTAACGCGGGGCGTCGTGGGCGCCGCCCCCTACGGGCGGGGTCCCTGATCTCTCGTCCCTTCCCTCTCCCTAATCCTTAATCCTTAATCCCTAATCCCTCGTCCGTACGGGCGCACGGCGGGCAGATTGCCCGCGCTACTTGTCACTTGTCCCCTGATGCCTGGTGCCTGATGCCTATTGCTTGTTCCCTATTGCCTTGAGCAGATACTTCGGCAGCCGCATCATGCGGCCGATGCGCCTGGGCTCCTTGCAGAGCCGGTAGAGCCATTCCAGGTTCAGCCGGATCATCCACTTCGGGGCCCGCTTCACGTTGCCGGCGAAGCCGTCCAGGCTGCCTCCCAGCCCCGCCATCAGGCGGACGGTCTTCAGCTCCTCCCGGTGGGCGAGCATGAACTTCTCCTGCTTGGGGGCGCCCAGGCAGACAAAGAGGGCCTCGGCGCCGGATTCGTTGATCCGCTCCACCACGGGGCCTTCGTCCTTGAAATAGCCGTCCGCGGTGCCGCAGACCGTCAGGCCGGGGGCGAGCTCCTTCATCTTCTCCGCGGCCTGCTCCGCCACGCCGGGCTTGGAGCCCAGCAGATAGAGCTTCGTGCCCCGGCGGGCGAAGACGGAGAGCATGTTCCGGGCAAAGTCGATGCCCGCCACCTTCTCTTTGAGGGGCGTCTTCCGCAGCTTGGCCGCCAGGACCACGCCGGCCCCGTCGGGCAGCATCAGATCGGCCCGGTTCAGCAGCTCCCGGTAGTCCGGGTCCCTGGATGCGTCGTAGCCGATCTCCGCGTTGGGCGTCACCACCACGGCGGCCCTGTCGCCCTCCAGGAAGCCCTCGCCGATGGCCAGCGCCTCCTCCATGGTCACATTGTCAAAGCGTAAACCGAGGATATCCTGCTTCAAGACCGATCGCCCCTTCTATCCCTATTTTAGCTATTATACCAAACAATTCAAAAAACATCAAGTAGAAATATCTTTGCGAAAGATTTGTGCAAATATCTTTGCGAAAAAAGTGACTTTTTCCATTTACAAACGCTAATTTTTCTGGTATATTAAAGATGTCAAAATACGGGACCCGGTCCCTTTGATTAGGAGGTAATATTCTTGCAAAGAAAATTCAAGACAATGGACGGCAATACCGCTGCCGCGCACGTCAGCTACGCCTTTACGGAGGTCGCGGGCATCTACCCCATAACGCCCTCCAGCCCCATGGCTGACTATGTGGATCAGTGGTCCGCCCAGGGCCGCGAGAACATCTTCGGCAACCGTGTCAAGGTCGTGGAGATGCAGTCCGAGGCCGGCGCTTCCGGCACCGTCCACGGCTCCCTGGCAGCCGGCGCGCTGACCACCACCTACACCGCATCCCAGGGCCTGCTGCTGATGATCCCCAACATGTACAAGATTGCGGGCGAGCTGCTTCCCGGCGTGTTCCACGTGTCCGCCCGTACCGTCGCCACCCATGCGCTGAACATCTTCGGCGATCACTCCGACGTCTACGCCTGCCGTCAGACCGGCTTCGCCATGCTCTGCGAGACCAACCCCCAGGAGGTCATGGACCTGGGCGCCGTCGCCCACCTGGCCGCCATCAAGGGCCGCGTTCCCTTCATCAACTTCTTCGACGGCTTCCGCACCTCCCACGAGATCCAGAAGATCGCCATCTGGGACTATGAGGACCTGAAGGAAATGTGCGACATGGACGCCGTCAAGGCCTTCCGGGAGCACTGCCTGAACCCCGAGCGTCCTGCCATGCGCGGCTCCCACGAGAACGGCGACATCTTCTTCCAGCACCGTGAGGCCTGCAACAAGTTCTACGACGAGCTGCCCGCCATCGTGGAAGAGTACATGGACAAGGTCAACGCCAAGCTGGGCACCAACTACAAGCCC
>JAFYAB010000097.1 GCA_017540945.1 Oscillospiraceae bacterium
GGGGACGCTCTTACCCGTCAGGGTGAGCGTCCCGGCATTCGGAACGAATGCAATTTGCCGTAAGGCAAATCGGATCGTTTGCTTGCGCAAACGACGCATGCTTCGCATGCGCGGACGAGCAATGCTCGTCCCTACATCCCCTTTTGTAGCGCGGGCTATCAGCCCGCCCGTAGGGACAAGCAATGCTTGTCCGCACCCTAATCCCTGATCCTTAATCCCTAATCCCTAAAACGGAGGTGGTCTCGTGCTGACGCTGTTACACATCGAAAACATAGCCGTTATTGAGACCGCCGACATCGCCTTCGACCGGGGCTTCAACATCCTGACCGGCGAGACCGGCGCGGGCAAGTCCATCATCATCGACGCCATCTCCGCCATTTTGGGGGAGCGGGCATACCGGGAGCTGATCCGCACCGGCGCGGACAGGGCCTTCGTCTCCGCCGTCTTCGACGGGGTGCCGGAGCTGCCCTGGTTCGCGGAATACGGCGTTCCCTGGGAGGACGAGCTGCTGATCCAGCGGGAGATCTTCCTGGACGGCCGGAACCTCTGCAGGGTCAACGGCAGGGGCGTGACCGTGGGGCAGCTCCGGGCGCTGGGCCGCCGTCTCATCACCATCCACGGGCAGCATGACTCCCAGCAGCTCTTCGACGAGCAGACCCATCTGGGCCTGCTGGACGCCTTCGCGGCGGACGGAGAACTGCTGGAGGCCTATCACCGGGCCTGGGAGAAGGTCCGCACCGCCAGGGCGGAGCTGGACCGGCTGAATCTGGACGAAAGCGAAAAGGCCCGCCGGCAGGAAATGCTCCAATTCCAGATCAAAGAGCTGGAACGGGCGGAGCTGAAGGCCGGGGAGGACGAGACCCTGGAGCAGCGCCAGAGGCTGCTGATGAACGGGGAGAAGCTCAGCGCCGCTCTGAACGAGGCCGTGACCGCCCTCTTCGGCGACGAGGACCGCCAAGGCGCCGAGGAGCTGCTGGACGAGGCCCTTTCCGCGGTATCGGGGGCGCTTCGCTGGGACGATTCCCTGCGCGGTCCCTGTGACAGCCTGCGGGAGCTGCGCTTCGCCCTCAGCGACGCCGGTGAGATCCTGCGGGACCGCCGGGACAGCCTGGGGGACGCCGAAGCGGAGCTGGACGAGATCGGAGCCAGGCTGGATCTGATCCACAAGCTCCGCCGGAAATACGGCTCCAGCTGCGCGGAGATGCTGAAATACCTGGAAAAAGCGAAGGCGGAGCTGGACGATATCCTCTTCGCCGACGAGAAGCTGCGCCAGGCGGAGAAGCTCCACGAGGCCGCGGTCAGCGCAGCAAGGGAAAAGGCGCTGGAGCTGCGGGCTGTCCGGACCCAGGCGGCAAAGGAGCTGGAGACCCGGATCTGCCGGGAGCTCTCGGAGCTCAATATGCCGAAGGTGCGCTTTCTCTGCGATTTTGAAGAGACCGAGCTGGGCCCGGAGGGGATGGACGCCCTGCGTTTTTTGATGTCGGCCAATCTGGGCGAGGCCCTGAAGCCCCTGTCCAAGGTGGCCTCCGGCGGCGAGCTGGCCCGGATCATGCTGGCCATGAAGAACGTGATGGCCCGGCAGGACAGCGTTTCCACCCTGATCTTCGACGAGGTGGACGCCGGCGTATCGGGCCGGGCCGCCCAGAAGGTCGCAGAGAAGCTTCGCAAGGTTTCGGAGGGCCGTCAGGTCCTCTGCGTCACCCATCTGCCCCAGATCGCGGCGTTGGCGGAGCACCATCTGCTGATCGAGAAAAGCGAGCGCCGGGGCAGGACCTACACCGAGGTCGCCGTCCTGGACCGCCGGGGCCGCATCGACGAGCTGGCCCGCATGATCGGCGGCGCCGTCATTACCGAGACCACGCGCAGGAGCGCGGAAGAAATGCTTGCAGCTTCCGGATAGACAGGTGATAAGATGAAAAGAAAATCCGACAAAGGGCTGAATCCGTCGAAACGCTCCCTGGCCTTTCCGCTGACGGTCCTGCTTTCCTACGTCCTGCTGCTGATGATGTCCTACGGCTTTCCCGTTCTGGGGGACGACTGGGTCTTTCTCCCGGCCCTGGGGTCCAAGGCCTCGCTGCTGGAGCCCTTCCGCGCCGGCTGGGATACCGCCGCCCAACACTACATCACCACCAACGGACGACTGCTGGGAAATTTTATGGTGAAGTTCTGCTCCTATTCCAAGCTGCTGCGGGAGCTGATCCGCTGCGGGATCATCCTGGGCATCTGCCTCTGCGTGGATCGGCTCAGCGGCGACGGGAAGCAAAGGAGCGCTTTCTGTTATCTGATCGGCTTTACGCTGCTGGTGGCGATCCCCGCAAGGATCGCGGCGCAGACCTACGCCTGGAGCTCCGGCTTCTTCAACTATGTGCCCCCCACGCTGCTCTATCTGTTCTACGCCCGCTATGTCCGGGGGATCTTCTGCGGGGAAGGGCCGGAGAGCTCTCTGCTCCGCTGTCTGGGCCTCTTTCTGCTGGGCCTGGCCGGGTCCCTGTTCATGGAGAACCAGACCATCGGCTTCTGCCTGCTGTCGCTGGGGGTCTTCGCGGCGGATTGGATCCGCGGGAAGAAGCTGCGGCCCGAGCTGCTGCTGTGCTTCCTGGGCTCCGCCCTGGGCTGCTGCCTCATGTTCTGCGCGCCGGGCTATCACATGGTGGGCGAAGGGAACTACCGCAGTCTGCCCCAGGACCTTGCGGCGCTGATCCAGGTGGTCCAGGAAAATTTTGAAACCCTCTCCGGCTATCTGATCCGCGGCAACAGCCTTGTGATCCACCTGCTGTCCGTCTGCGGGGCGGCCCTCTGTCTGCGGCGATACCCCCGGGCAAGCCGGAGGCTTCGACTGTTTTTGCTGTGCTCCATGGCGGTCTATCTCTGCTGTCCCGTAATCTTCTACGCCCAGGACAAGCTTTTCAGCCGCTACCATTTCCTGCTGGACTTTGCCGCCACCCTGATCTACTTCCTGAACCTGTTCCTGACCGGCCTGCTGGTGCCGGAAAAGAAGACGGCGCGCTTCCCGCTGATCTTTTTCACCCTGTCCTTTGTGCTGTTCCTGTCGCCCCTGATGATCGTCCATCCCCTGGGCCCGCGGAACTGCTATTTCTTCGCGGTGCTGCTGATCGCCATGACCATGAATCTGCTGCGTCTGGCCCTGGGGGATCTGACGGCACTGCGTCCGCTGCGGGCCGCGGTCTGTCTGGCCTGCTGCCTGGTGCTGCTGGGCAATCTCTGGGTCTATTACCGCAACGGCAGGACGGAGCAGCTGCGGAATCAGATCGTCGCCGAAGCCATGGAGCGGGGTGATACAAGCATCACCCTGCCAAGCTTCCCCTATCCGATCTATACCCATCGAGGCAATTCCAGCGCCATGACCTGGTACTATTACTATCAGAGCAAAGGCGACATCACCTTTGAATACCAATCCTACGGCGATTGGATATCCACACACTGAGCAAACAGGAGAAACATACCATGGGAATTTACGAAGAACTGGTCGCCCGGGGGCTGATCGCCCAGGTGACCAACGAGAACGAGATCCGCGAGATGATCAACGCAGGCAAGGCCACCTTCTACATCGGCTTTGACTGCACCGCCGACAGCCTCACCGCAGGGCACTTTATGGCCCTGACCCTGATGAAGCGCCTGCAGCTGGCGGGCAACAAGCCCATCGCCCTGATCGGCGGCGGCACCACCATGATCGGCGACCCCTCCGGCCGCAGCGACATGCGCAAGATGCTGACCAAGGAGGACATTGAGCACAACGCCGCCTGCTTCAAGCGGCAGATGGAGCGCTTCATCGAGTTCGGCGAAGGGAAAGCGCAGATGGTCAACAACGCCGACTGGCTGCTGGACCTCAACTATGTGGAGCTGCTGCGGGAGGTGGGCGCCTGCTTCTCCGTCAACAATATGCTGCGGGCCGAGTGCTACAAGCAGCGCATGGAGAAGGGCCTGTCCTTCCTGGAATTCAACTATATGATCATGCAGTCCTACGACTTCTACCATCTGTACAAGGCCTACGGCTGCAATATGCAGTTCGGCGGCGACGATCAGTGGTCCAATATGCTGGGCGGCACGGAGCTGATCCGCCGCAAGCTGGGCAAGGACGCCCACGCCATGACCATCACTCTTCTGACGGACTCCCAGGGCAAGAAGATGGGCAAGACCGCCGGCAACGCGGTCTGGCTGGACCCCAACAAGACCAGCCCCTTCGAATTCTACCAGTACTGGCGCAATGTGGGGGACGCGGACGTGCTCAAGTGCATCCGAATGCTGACCTTCCTGCCCCTGGAGCAGATCGACGAGATGGACCGGTGGCAGGGCGAGCAGCTCAACCGGGCCAAGGAGATCCTTGCCTGGGAGCTGACGAAGATGGTCCACGGAGAGGCCGAGGCCGACAAGGCCCAGAACGCGGCCCGGGCCCTGTTTTCCGCCGGCGTGTCCGACGAGAATATGCCCACCACCACCCTCAGCGAGGCGGATCTCAAGGACGGAAGCATCGACGTGATCAGCGTGCTCACCGCCTGCAAGCTGGCTGCCTCCCGTTCCGAGGCCCGGAAGCTGATCCAGGGCGGCGGCGTCACCGTCAACGACGAGAAGATCGCCGCCATCGACCGCAGCTACACCGCCGAGGAGCTGAAGGCCGGCCTGCATATCCGCAAGGGCAAAAAGGTGCATCATAAAGCGATCCTGCAATAAACGCTTTCCCCCTCGGGGGAAGGCTTTGGCTGAAATCATTTTGCATTCAGATAGAAAAGGAGGCTATTCCTATGCCTGAACAGACCCAATTCCGCGCCGCGCTTCACGGCTACAACCGGGAGGACGTGGTCAATTTCCTGGACCGGATGAGCCGGGAGCACGAGGAGGAGCTGCGCCGTCTGCGGGACCAGAACGAACAGCTCCGCGCCCAGCTGGAGGAGGCCCGGCAGAGCCTGGAAACCGCAGGGGAGAACCCCGAGACCGAAAAGGCCCTGGCCGACGCCCAGGCCCTGACCGCGGATCTGCGGGGCCGCTGCGAGGAGCTGGAGGCTCAGGTCCGGAGTCTGGAGGAGCAGCTCTCCGAGGCCCGGGCGGAGCAGAAGGCCGAGACCGTCCCCATGAAGGTCAGCCAGGAGCTCTCCGATCCCATCCCCCCCGTGGCGGAGCTGCTGCCCGTGCAGACGGCCCCCTCCAAGGACTATACCGAGCTGGAGCTGGCGGCCTATCGCCGGGCGGAGCTGGCGGAGCGTCTGGCCCGGGAGCGGGCCGGGGACGTCTATCGGCAGGTCCAGTCCGTGTTCGAGCAGTCCAATGAGAAGCTGGAGACCGGCAGGGCGGATCTGGAGCAGCTGACCGGCGCCCTGAACGACAACGTCAACGATCTGCTGCGCCTGCTGACCCACATCCACAGCGCCTACGATCAAGCCGCCCTCAGCTTCGGCGAGATCGGCGCCCGGAACCGGGAGATTCTGGAGGAGGAGATCTGATGGAGGGCGAAAACCTGACCATGCTCTGCGACTTCTACGAGCTGACCATGGCCAACGGCTACTTCCTGACGGGGAAAAAGGACACGATCTCCTACTTCGACGTCTTCTTCCGCTCCATCCCCGACCAGGGGGGCTTCGCCATCACCGCCGGTCTGGAGGACGTGGTGCGCTACATTCAGAACCTGCGCTTCACCGAGGAGGACATCGCCTATCTGCGGAGCAAGGGGCTCTTTGACGAGGACTTTCTGGACTATCTGCGCCGCTTCCGCTTCACCGGCGACATCTGGGCCATCCCCGAGGGCACCCCGGTATTCCCCAACGAGCCCGTGCTGACGGTGCGGGCCCCCGCCATTGAGGCCCAGTTCATCGAGACCTATCTGCTGCTGGCCCTGAACCACCAGAGCCTGATCGCCACCAAGGCCAACCGCATCGTCCGGGCCGCCGAGGGCCGCACGGTGCTGGAATTCGGCTCCCGCCGGGCCCAGGGGGCCTCCGGCGCCATCAACGGCGCCCGGGCCTGCTACATCGGCGGCGTCAACGGCACCGCCTGCACCATCTCCGACGAGCGCTACGGGGTCCCCGCCGGGGGCACCATGGCCCATTCCTGGGTCCAGATGTTCGACTCCCAGTACGAGGCCTTCAAGCGCTACTGCGAGATCTATCCCACCAACGCCATTTTGCTGGTGGACACCTACAACACCCTGCGCTCCGGCATCCCCGATGCCATCCGGGCCTTCAACGAGGTGCTCAAGCCCAAGGGCATCACCCGATGCGGGATCCGCATCGACTCCGGCGACATGACCTATCTGACCCGCAAGGCCCGGGAAATGCTGGACGAGGCGGGCTGGACAGAGTGCAAGATCTCCGTCTCCAATTCCCTGGACGAGTATATCATCAAGGACATCCTGGCCCAGGGCGCGAAGATCGACCTCTTCGGCGTGGGCGAGCGGATGATCACCGCCAAGTCGGAGCCGGTCTTCGGCGGAGTCTACAAGGTCTGCGCCGTGGAGGACGAGCAGGGGAGGGTGATCCCCAAGATCAAGGTCAGCGAGAACGTGGGCAAGATCACCAACCCCCACTATAAGAAGCTCTGGCGCTTCTATGGCCGGGACACGGGAAAGGCCATCGCCGACTATCTGAGCGTCTACGACGAGACCGTGGACGACTCCGGCGACTTTGAGATCTTCGATCCCGAGGCGATCTGGAAGCGGAAGACGGTCTACAACTTCGAGGCCAAGGAGCTGCAGGTCCCCATCTTCCGAAACGGCGAGCTGGTCTATAAGCTGCCCGCCCTCCGGGAGATCCGGGCATACTGCGCCGCCCAGGTGGACAGCCTCTGGGACGAGGTCAAGCGCTTCGACAACCCCCATCACTACTATGTGGACCTGAGCCAGAAGCTCTGGGACATCAAGCAGGCCATGCTGTTACAAGCCGGGAAGAAATTGTAGGATCGTGTATCAGGGGCAAGGGATTAAGGATTAGGGATTAAGGATTAGGGATTAGGGATTAAGGATTAGGGATTAAGGATTAGGAATTAAGAATTAGGGATTAAGGATTAGGGTGGGAAGAGAGATCAGGGATCCCCGCTTGTAGCGCGGGCTATCATCCCGCACGATACGTGCCGCCGTAGGGGACGCTCTTACCCGTCAGGGTGAGCGTCCCGGCATTCGGAACGAATGCAATTTGCCGTGAGGCAAATCGGGTCGTTTGCTTGCGCAAACGACGCATGCTTCGCATGCGCGGACGAGCAATGCTCGTCCCTACATCCCCTTATGTAGCGCGGGCTATCAGCCCGCCTGATACGCGCCGCCGTAGGGGACGCTCTTACCCGTCAGGGTGAGCGTCCCGGCATTCGGAACGAATGCAATTTGCCGTGAGGCAAATCGGATCGTTTGCTTACGCAAACGACACATGCTTCGCATGCGCGGACGAGCAATGCTCGTCCCTACATTCCCTTTTGCAGCGCAGGCAATCAGCCCGCCCGATACGCGCCACCGTAGGGGACGCTCTTACCCGTCAGGGTGAGCGTCCCGGCATTCGGAACGAATGCAATTTGCCGTAAGGCAAATCGGATCGTTTGCTTACGCAAACGACACATGCTTCGCATGCGCGGACGAGCAATGCTCGTCCCTACATCCCCTTTTGCAGCGCAGGCAATCAGCCCGCCCGTAGGGGCGCTCATTGAGCGCCCGAAGCCCCCCGCCCGGACGAGGGATTAGGGATTAAGGATCAGGGTGTGTTAAGAGGAAAGGGAGAAGAGGGCTTGCTTGGTTTCGATCAGCAATCAGAGTTGCATTATGAACAGTTTTGAAAAGTTGGTTTATTGGCAAAAGGCCAGACAATTGACAAAAGAGATTTATTCACTGACGTCACTTTTCCCAAAAGAAGAACAGTATGGATTGTCTGCTCAAATCAGAAGAGCTGCTGTCTCAATCTCTTCCAATATTGCAGAAGGATACGGCAGACAATATCGTGCGGATTACATCCATTTTTTGAATGTTTCCCGCGGTTCTTGTTATGAAGTAATGTCCCAGCTGCTGCTTTGCATCGATTTGGGTTTCATACAGGAACAACAGGCGAAGAAATCACAGGAACTGTGTGAAGAGATCGGAAAAATGTTGAATTCCGCAATTCAGTCCCTGCAGAATAAATAATTCGGGTTTAAGGATTCAGATGTGGAAACAGGAAAAAGAGCGGAGCGGCTGTAATCCCTTTACAAGCTTTGATAAAAATCGCTGTGAATTCCACGGTGGTATGTCTCTGAACCCTATACCCTGTCCCCACCTTAATCCCTAATCCCTATTCAAATTAAGGAGAATTTAACAGAATTCTATGAAACGTGTAGTCATGACCCCCAACCCCTACCGCGACCGGGATTTCTCCTGCGTGCGGGAGGCCAAGCGTATCCTGGAGGAGTCCGGCGTTGAGGTCAAGGTCTGTCTTGCCTTTGACCTGGATCCCAGCTTTGTGCTCCCCGACACGGTGGAGCTGAGCGATCTGCAGACCGAGCTCAGGAGCGCCGACGCCCTGATCTGCTTCGGCGGTGACGGGACCATCCTCCACAGCTCCAAGCTGGCTATGCGCCGGGGGATCCCCATTCTGGGCGTCAACATCGGAACCGTGGGCTTTATGGCGGAGCTGGAATCCGGCGAGATGCGGCTGCTTGCCAAGCTGGCCACGGACGATTACCAGATCGACGAGCGCATGACCATCTACGTCCGGCTGATCCACGAGGGCCGGACCATCTATCGGGACACCGCCCTCAACGACGCGGTGATCACCAAGGGCGCCGTGGCCCGGGTCATCCAGACCGCCGTTTTTCTCGACGGCGTGGAGGCCATGAACTTCAACGGCGATGGGCTGATCGCCGCCACCCCCACGGGCTCCACGGCCTATTCCATGTCCGCCGGGGGACCGATCGTGGAGCCCCAGGCCGACAACATCATCCTGACGCCCATCTGCGCCCACAACCTGCAGCCCCGGAGCCTGATCGCCTCGCCCCAGCGCAAGGTGGAGATCCAGGTGGGCCGCATCAACCGCCGCAACGCCTTTTTGTCGGTGGACGGCGGCAAGGCCGTGCGGGTCTACACCGGCGACCGGATCCTGCTGGAGATGGGCAACCAGAAGACCATGCTCTTGAAATTAAAGAACACCACGTTCTTTGATATAGTGAAGTCGAAACTCAACCAGTGACCGAAAATGGAGAGAATAAACATGAAATCTCAGAGACAAACCAAAATTTTGGAAATCATCGCATCCAAGGACATCGAGACCCAGGAGCAGCTGCTGGAAGAGCTGCGCCAGGCCGGTTTCCACAGCACCCAGGCCACCATCTCCCGCGACATCAAGGAGCTCCGCATCCTCAAGGACCTGACCGCCATGGGCACCTATCGCTACTCCATCGGCACCAAGGAGACCTCCGGCGCCTTCTCGAACCGCTTGAACTCCATCTTCAAGGAGAGCGTCATCAGCTATGACTACGCCCAGAACATCGTGGTGGTGAAGACCCTCCCGACCCTGGCGCCCGCCGCGGGCCGCGCCATCGACGCCATGAACATGTCCGTGGTGGTGGGCACCCTGGCAGGCGACGACACCCTGCTGATCATCATGCGGGACGTCCAGTCCGCCATCGGCTTCTGCATCGAGATCAAGAAGCTGCTGGATTGATGCGCCACGATGATCCCCGCCTGTAGCGCGGGCTATCAGCCCGCCCGATACGCGCCACCGTAGGGGACGCTCTTACCCGTCAGGGTGAGCGTCCCGGCATTCGGAACGAATGCAATTTGCCGTAAGGCAAATCGGATCGTTTGCTTGCGCAAACGACGCATGCTTCGCATGCGCGGACGAGCAATGCTCGTCCCTACATCCCC
>JAFYAB010000098.1 GCA_017540945.1 Oscillospiraceae bacterium
AAAATGGTATCTAAACACAGACGTTTTTTCGTCCATGCTCAAATCATTTTACTTGAATTCGCTCTCAGCTTACTCAAGAATTTACGTTGACTTTTCACAACGTTTCATGGCCGATTTCAAATCGACCATTTTTGTTTGACATGGTGTTTGTTCATGTTTCTCGTTGTTTAATTTTCAAGGTACATCGGCCTTGCAGCCTATATAAAATCTCTGTGGTTTCATCGGTTGCCCTCGACCGCAGCGACCCTTATATTATAGCGCGTTGCTTTCCTTTTGTCAAGAACTTTTTTCTGTTTTTGAAAACTTTTTTCCGGACTCGGGTTTGGACCGGTGGGCCCTCCCGCAGCGCGCTCGCATATAATAGCACCGTGTCGTTCTTTTGTCAACACTTTTTTTGCTTTTTTTCAAAAATATTTTTTGGCGGTTTGGCACGAAAACTCGCGCCTCGTTTCCGGGTAAAAAGCGCTTCCGTCAGGCTGTCGGCAGCCGTCAGATACAGGACGCAGAGGCTGAAGCCGCTGATGAGCATCGCGCCGTTGACCAGCGCCTCAAAACGGCGGATCACCCCCAGGACCGAGACGCCCCTGGCCAGGGTGCGAAAGGACTCTGGCTCCCTCGCCAGGGCCGGGGACAGGATCCCGCCCGTCACCACGGCGGCAGCCGCCGCGCTCAGGGCCGCCGCCCACCAGGGCCAATGGGGCAGGCGCTGATCCTCCCCCAGACTTGGCGCCAAAAGCAGGGCCGCGGCGGGAGTCAGCAGCGCTCCGGCGCAGCGCAGGACGTCCCCCGCTTCCCCCGCGGGCCGGAGCCAGTCCGTTCGCAGCTCCGGCAGGCTGAAGAGCAGAACGATCCCATAGAGAGCCCCGGTGATCCAGAGGAGGATCCCTGCGCAGCGGCCCGCGGCAGCCGGTCCCAGCGCGGCGGCCCACAGGCTCAGAAGCAGGACCATGGCCGCTGCGAGCCCGTTTCCGGCGGTCTCCGGAAAGGCGAAGCTGCTCTCCCAGGCCGCCCACAGGGCCCCCGCGGCCAACAGGGGCAGGCAGAGCCCGGCCAGCCAGGCGGGACGCTCCGCCCCGCGGCGGCGGTTCCCCACAGCCGTCAGACAGGAGAGGAGGGCCGCCGCTCCGACGCCCCCCGGCAGGACGCAGCTCCAGCTGAACTGGCAGCAGCAGCGAAACACCGGCGCTGCGGCGGCGCTCAGGGCCAGGGCCCCCAGCTGACGGGAGGAGATCCGGCTCCTGCCCCTATTCATCGACGCGGTAGCCTCCGTCCACGGCGCGAATCACGGGGATCCGGGGCTCCGCCCCCATGGCCAGCGCCGCCCGGACGTCCAGCACGGTAATGTTGGAGGGATGTGACGCCAGGTAAGCGCTCAGGGCCTCCACATCCGGGACCGGGTCCGCCGTCCTGTAGATCCCGGCGGCGGGGCGAAAGCTGTCCTCTCTGCACACCGCCTCCACCGCGTCATCGGCGGGCTCCGTCAGGACGATCTGCTCCGCCGTGGGCAGGAAGACCCAGCCGGTGACTTCCTCCCGCAGCCGCTCCAGCGCCTCGCGGAGGCTCCGGCCCACGGCCCGCACGCCGGCGCCGATATCCACCGTGTAGGCCTCCCCGGATCGGGTGACAACCACAGTCTTGGCGGGCAGCAGCTTCGCGGCGTCCTCCGCGTGGAAGGGCAGCAGGCCCAGGGCCCCCAGCACCGCGGCGGCCAGCAGAATCCAAATCAGCTTTTTCACAGCACTTTCCCCCTGTTTTCAGCTTGACAAGCGCAGTTTTCCCGTTTTTGAACCGAAATATACCGCTGCCACCCCGTTTCGATCGAATACATTTTTCTTGCAAAATGTCAAAAGTTGTACTATAATATCTAAGATATGGCTTCAAAATAGAAAGGGGGCCTCTCTTTGGTTTTTGCCAGTCTGATATTCGTCTTTCTCTTCTTCATCTCCAACATCATCACCCAGGCCGTGGTGACGGATATGCGTAAGAAGAACATCGTCATGCTCTCGTTCTCCCTGGTGTTCTACGCCTGGGCGGGCATCCGCTATGTGCCGCTGCTGCTGGGCATGACCTTCATCTGCTGGATCAGCGCCCTGCTGATCGACCGGTATTGGGAGGATCTGCGGGCGAAGAAGCTCATCCTGGTGGTCTGCATCGTGCTGGTGCTGCTGATCCTGGGGATCTTCAAGTACACCGGCTTCTTCCTGAAAAACGTGCAGCTGCTCTTCGGCTTCCCGAAGGTGATCCCCACCATCGTTCTGCCCATCGGCATCAGCTTCTACACCTTCCAGCTGCTGTCCTACGTGATCGACGTCTACCGGGGCGACGCGGAGGTCCAGCGGAAATACTGGCTGCTGCTGCTCTACGCCAGCCTCTTCCACCAGTGCATCGCGGGTCCCATCGTCCGCTACCGGGACGTGTACCAGGACATCCTGCACCGGAGGGTCAAGCGGACCGAGCTGAGCCGGGGCATCACCCGCTTCGCCATCGGTCTGGCCAAGAAGGCCGTGCTGGCCAACGGCTGCGCCGCCGTGGTGAACGCGGTCTTCGGCATCAAAGAGGACGCGGAGCTCACCGCGGCCATTGTACGGGGCACCCCCGTCACCGGCATGTGGCTGGTGGTCCTGGCCTATACGCTCCAGATCTATCTGGATTTCTCCGCCTACTCCGACATGGCCATCGGCATGGGCCTGATGTGCGGCTTCCACTACAAGGAGAACTTTGACCACCCCTACGTGGCGGACTCCGTCACGGACTTCTGGCGGCGCTGGCACATCTCCCTGTCCACCTTCTTCCGGGACTATGTCTACATCCCCCTGGGCGGCAACCGTTGCTCCAGGCGCCGGCACATCCTGAACCTGTTCATCGTCTGGTTCCTGACGGGCATGTGGCACGGGGCCAGCTGGAACTACATCCTCTGGGGCCTGTACTACTTCGTCTTCCTGGTGATCGAAAAGTATCTGGTGGACACCGGGCGCATCGCCAAGCCCCTGCGCCATCTGCTGACCCTGCTGATCGTCTACTTCGGCTGGGCGATCTTCAAGTTTGAGGACGGGGCCATGCTGGGGGCGGCCTTCAAGGGCATGTTCGGACTCAACGGCAACGCCTTTTCCGCTCTGTCCTCCCGGCTGGTCTTCCGGAACAATGTGTTCTTCCTGATCTTCTGCGCTCTGGCCTCCCTGCCCCTGGGCGTGGGCCTGGGCAATATGCTGAAACGGCTGAGCCAGCAGACCACGGCCTGGCTGCGGGTCTACGGCGTTTTGGACGCGGCCTTCCCGGTGCTGCTGGTGCTGCTGTCCATGATGGCCCTGGCGGGAAAGCAGTACAACCCCTTCATTTACTTCCAATTCTGAGAAAGGAGCCGCTATGAGACCGACGAAACAAGAATATCAAAAAGCCCGGTATCGGGCCATTCAGATCAAGCAGCTCCTCTTCTTCGGCTTCCTGGTGCTGATGGGCTTCATCGGCCTGCTTTGGTTCGCCCGGCCCAAGACCTCCGTGGTGGAGAAGCGGGACCTGAGCGAGTTCCCGAAGCTGAGCCTGTCGGGCCTTTTGGACGGCAGCTTCTGCGCCGGCGTGGAGAAATGGTACGCCGACACCTATCCCCTCCGTGAGGGGCTTGTCGACGCCAACACCATGGTGAAAAGCCTCTACGGCCTCCAGGGAGAGCAGATCATCAACAACGGCGAAAAGGCCGACGAGATCCCCTCCGGCTCCGTGGATCTGGAGGAGCTGGCCGGTCGGAGCACCACCGAGGCGACCACGCCTCCCGCCACGGACAAGCCTGTCAATCCCGGGGAGAGCGGCGTAGTTCCCCCCGCCTCCACCGAGACGCCGACGCCCGCCACCACCGAATACAACGGCCAGGGGGCCGGCGACGTCACCGACGGTCTGGTCCAGTCCGGGTCCATCTACATCGCCAACGGGGCCGGCTACGGCGTCTACTACTTCAGCGAGAGCAATTCCGCCCGCTACTGCCTGCTGGTGAACAAGCTGGCCAAGAACCTGGCGGGCAAGGCCCAGGTCTACTCCATGCTCTGCCCCATCTCCGCCGGCGTCATGCTCTCCGACGAGGTCCGGGAGAAGACCGGCGCCTCCGACGAGCACGCGGCCACGGAATGGTTCTACCGGAACATGGATCCCTCGGTAAAGACCGTCACCATGTTCCCCGCTCTGAAGGCCCACAACGACGAATACATCTTCTTCCGCACCGACCACCACTGGACCGCCCTGGGCGCCTACTACGCCTACCGGGAGTGGGCCAAGGTCAAGGGCGTGACGCCCCATGAGCTCTCCTATTTCGAGAAGACCTACGAGTTCCCCGGCTTCCTGGGCACCTTCTACTCCCAGTCCAACAAGAACGCCTCCCTGGCCGCCAACCCGGACACGGTGTACGCCTATGTGCCCAACGGCACCAATAAGATGACGATGTTTGTGGGCAACGGCGACGGCACCTTCACGGAGTATGGCTGGCGCATCGTCAACGACGTATCCAACTACGCCAAGAGCGAGCTCTACGCCGCCTTCGCCGGCGGCGACCAGGCCTACAACGTGGTCCACAACGAGGCGATCACCGACGGCTCCTCGGTGCTGATCGTGAAGGACTCCTACGGCAACGCCTTCATTCCCTATCTGATCGACCACTACGAGTACATCTACTGGATCGACTTCCGCAACTACAAGAAGTGGTGCGGCTGGGCCGGCTACTCCGACTGCGGCATCAGCAATCTGGTGAGCCGCAAGAACATCCAGGACGTGATCCTCTGCCACAACATCTCCATCGCGGGCTCCTCCTCCGCCCTGAAGGCCATGGAGGAGATCTACAAATAAGCTCCCCGCACATCGAACGCAGGGCACCCCTCCGGGCGTGCCCTGCGTCTTTTCGCACATCTCCGCCCGCTCTGCATATGATGGACTGAGCGACGGCCCACGGGCGAGCGGCCCGGGGCCCGCGTGCGATCTTTTGCAGGAGGTAGCAGTATGTGCAATAATGGTTTTTATGGCAGCTGGTGGATCATCATCGTGATTGTTCTGCTTCTGGGCTGCGGCGGATGCGGAGGCTTCAACGGCTGCGGCAACGGCTGCGGCTGCAATAACAACTGTGGCTGCGGCAACAACTGCGGCTGCAACGACGGCTGCGGCTGCGGCTGCTGAACAAATGGCGCACAATGTGCGCCTAAATAAAAAAGCTCCCTGTCTTGTACAGGGAGCTTTTTCATATTTTGAAATTACACCAGCTCGATCACGGCCATCTCAGCGGCGTCGCCGCGGCGGGGGCCGGTACGGGTGACGCGGGTGTAGCCGCCGTTGCGCTCCTTGTAGCCGGGAGCCACATCGTCAAACAGCTTCTTCGCCACGTCTTCCTTGGTGATGTAAGACAGGGCTCTGCGGTAATTGGCCAGGCCGCCCTTCTTGCCCAGGGTAATCATCTTCTCGACAACGGGCTGCACTTCCTTCGCACGGGTGAAGGTCGTCTCCAGCTTGCCGTGCTCCAGCAGATCGGTGACCTGCTGACGCAGCATGGCCTTGCGCTGGGCGCTGGTCTTGCCGAGCTTACGCGTTCCGAACATTCAGGTTATCCTCCTTCTTCAGAGTGTCGAGTATACTACAGGGGTGATGGGAGCCTTTGCGGCTCCCGTCCGCGTTAATTGTTGTTGTTGGAGTCCTCGGTGGCCAGGGACAGGTCCATCATAGCCAGCTTGTTCTGGACCTCCTCCAGGGACTTCCGGCCCATGTTCCGCACCTTCATCATATCCTCCTCCGTCTTGGCGATCAGGTCGGCGACGGTGTTGATATTGGCGCGCTTCAGGCAGTTGAAGCTCCGGACGGAGAGATCCAGCTCCTCAATGGTCAGCTCCAGCATCTTGTTGTGGGTGTCGCCCACATGCTCCACCACGGTGGACTTGCTGGCCACAGCCTCGCTCAGATCGGTGAACAGGGCCAGGTGGTCGGTCAGGATCTTGGCGCCCAGGGAAACCGCGTCCCGGGCGGAGATGATCCGGTTGGTCCAGACCTCCAGGGTGAGCTTGTCGTAGTCGGTCATATTGCCGACACGGGTGTTCTCCACAGTATAATTGACCTTTGTGACGGGCGTGTAGATGGAGTCGACCGGGATGATGCCGATGGGCATGTTGGCGGTCTTGTTGTGGTCAGAGCGCACATAGCCGCGCCCATGGCTCAGATTGATCTCCATATTCAGCGTGGCGTCGGGGCCCAGGGTCGCAATGTGCAGCTCCGGATTCAGGAGCTCCACGTCGGCGTCGGCCTTGATGCTGCCCGCGGTGACCTCACAGGGGCCGACCGCGTCGATATAGACGGTCTTGGACTCGTCACAGTGGAGCTTTGCAAGCAGGCGCTTGATGTTCAGGACGATCTCGGTGACGTCTTCCTTGACGCCCGGAACCGTGGAGAACTCATGCTGCACGCCGGCAATCTTGATGGAGGTGGCGGCACAGCCGGGCAGGCTGGACAGAAGGATCCGTCTCAGGCTGTTGCCCAGGGTGATGCCGTAGCCTCTTTCCAGAGGCTCTACGATATATTTGCCGTAGGAGCCATCCTCAGGAGAGTCGATACACTCAATACGCGGCTTTTCAATTTCTACCATTAAACTGTTACCCTCCTATATAAATTTGCGATTACTCGCGGTTCGGTCAGTTTTATCAGCTTACCTATCCTTATGATACGAGGGCGGGGCTTACTTGGAGTACAACTCGACGATGAGGTGCTCGGCGATCTCGAAGTCGATATCGTCTCTCGCGGGCAGAGCCAGGACCTTGCCCTGCAGGGTGTTCTTGTCCCGATCCAGCCACTTGGGAGCGGCGATAAACGCGTCGTCTTCCTTCAGCTTCTTATAGAAGGCGTTCTGCGCGCTCTTCTCGCAGACAGCCACCACATCCCCCACACGGACCATGTAGGAGGGGATGTTGACCCGCTTGCCGTTCACGGTGAAATGGCCGTGGTTGACAAGCTGACGGGCCTGACGGCGGGTGCTGGCGAAGCCCAGACGGTAGACCACGTTGTCGAGGCGGCGCTCGATGAGGCTCAGAAGAACCTCGCCGGTGTTGCCTTCGGCGCGGGCGGCCTTCTCATAGTAGGCGCGGAACTGCTTCTCCAGGATGCCATAGACGAACTTGACCTTCTGCTTCTCGGTCAGCTGCATGGCATACTCGGACTTCTTGGCTCTTCTCTGGCCGCCGGGGTTCTTCTTGGAGGTCTTGGCATAGCCCATGACCGCGGGAGAAACGCCCAGAGTGCGGCAGCGCTTGAGGACGGGTTGTGTATTCTTAGCCATTTGTTATTTCCTCCTTCCGATCAGACGCGGCGTCTCTTGGGAGGACGGCAGCCATTGTGGGGGATGGGAGTGACGTCCTTGATGGAGACGACTTCCAGGCCAGCAGCCTGAAGGGCGCGGATGGCAGCCTCACGGCCCTGGCCGGGGCCCTTGACGTAGACGGCGACAGTCTTCAGACCGCAGTTCTCAATGGCGGCCTTGGCGGCGGTCTCCGCGCACATCTGGGCGGCGTAGGGGGTGGATTTTCTGCTGCCACGGAAGCCCAGACCGCCGGAGGAGGCCCAGGACAGGGCATTACCGTTCAGATCGGTAATGGTGACCATGGTGTTGTTGAAAGAGGAGCGGATATGAGCGGCACCCTTTTCAATATTCTTGCGCTCGCGACGGCGCTTGACGACTTTCTTCGCGTTAGCCTTTGCCATATCTCAATTCCCCTCCTTACTTCTTCTTGTTGGCGATGGTCTTCTTGGGACCCTTGCGGGTGCGGGCGTTGGTCTTGGTACGCTGACCGCGGACGGGAAGACCTCTTCTGTGGCGGATGCCACGGTAGCAGCCGATTTCCGTCAGCCGCTTGATGTTCATGGCGACCTCACGGCGGAGATCACCCTCGATGGTGTAGTTCTTATCAATCACGTCACGCAGAGCGGCTTCCTCGGCCTCGGTCAGATCCTTGACGCGGGTGTCA
>JAFYAB010000055.1 GCA_017540945.1 Oscillospiraceae bacterium
CCTGCTGGGCAAGGAGGACGCCATCATCTCCGACGAGCTGAACCACGCCTCCATCATCGACGGCGTCCGCCTCTGCAAGGCCATGCGCTATCGCTACAAGAACAACAACATGGACGACCTCCGCGCCAAGCTGGTCGAGGCCCGGGAGGCCGGCGCCAAGAAGATCATGATCGCCACCGACGGCGTTTTCTCCATGGACGGCTACATCGCCAACCTGCCCGCCATCTGCGACCTGGCCGACGAGTTCGACGCCCTGGTCATGGTGGACGACTCCCACGCCGTGGGCTTCATGGGCGAGCACGGCCGGGGCACCGCGGAATACTGCGGCGTCATGGGCCGGGTGGACATCATCACCGGCACCTTCGGCAAGGCTCTGGGCGGCGCCTCCGGCGGCTACACCGCGGCCCGTCAGCCCATCGTGGATCTGCTGCGTCAGCGCAGCCGTCCCTACCTCTTCTCCAACACCGTGGCCCCCGCCATCTGCGCCGCCACCCTGGCGACCCTGGATCTGCTGGAGAGCTCCACCGAGCTCCGGGACAAGGTCCACGCCAACGCCCGCTATTTCCGCGCCGAGATGGAGAAGCTGGGCTTCGAGCTGCTGCCCGGCGAGCATCCCATCGTTCCCGTTATGCTCTACGATCCCAAGGTGGCCCACGAGTTCTCCCGCCGGATGCTGGAGAAGGGCGTCTACGTAGTGGCCTTCTGCTATCCCGTGGTCCCCAAGGGCAAGGACCGCATCCGCACCCAGCTCTCCGCCGGCCACAGCAAGGAGGACATCGACTTCGTGGTCAAGTGCTTCGGCGAGGTCAAGAAGGAGATGGGGCTGTAAGCTCCCCGCATACAAAGGCACGGTCCGGAACCACCGGACCGTGCTTTTTTTGATTCGTCATTCCTTGCCGGAAGCTGGGCTCTGCGGCTTTGCCGCGGCGGCTGCCGCCTCCACCAGCTCCGCCGCCAGGGCGGGGGCGTAGGCTGCGTGGAAGCGCGGGGCTTCGGGGCCGAAGCTGATGCAGCCGTCGTCCTCGATCCCCAGGGCCAGGATGCTGCCCCGGACCCGCACGGCCACGGCGCTGTCGGCGCGGAAGAAGACCCCATGCTCCCGGCGCAGCTCCGCCAGAGCCGCCTCGGTCCATTCCTGGTCATACGCCAGGTAGCGCTCCGCCGCGCCGTCCTCGATTTTTGTGATCAGCTTTTCCATTCTCACCGCTCCTTTTCGTAAAACCGGGATTTGTCGAATTCAAAGGTACAAGGTTCAAAGGGCAAGAACCAAGGGATCTGTGAACTTGCACCTTGTAGCTTGAACCTCCGTAGGGGCCGATGTGGGCATCGGCCGCTACGGCTATTGCCTAATCGAAAAAACCGGATCTGTACCGTCTCCATGATAGCACATTTCGTCGCCGCTGTCCAGCTTTCCCTTGAAAACCGTCCGCTCCTCTGATATAATATATACAGCAAGAAAAAAAGGGGGATTACCCATGAAACAAGTCAATCCGTATCGGCCGGTCGCCCTGCTGCTCTGTCTGTTCCTCATTCTGTCTCTGCTTGGCGGAACCACTGTCTTTGCAGCGAATGACGAGATCTGGATCGAAGCGCCCACCGGCTGGCGGCACGGCAGTCACGTCAAATACGAAACGGTCGACGGCCATCTCTGCAACTGGGGCGTCCGGGGCGAGCCTGCCCTGTTCCTGACGGACGATGCGATTGATTATTACAGCGACAACCCTTGGGGCGTCGGCTACTCCTGGGGCTACTTTATGTGGCAGGAGTACGAAGGCGGCACCGGGATCGAGAACGCGCCGGACAGCCCGCTCTATCAGCAGCTGCATCAGCTGATGGAGGAAAAGCACACCCACAAGACCTCCTATTCAGAAACCCGTGATCTGTATCGGTACACCGACTGTATGGTAAACAGTCCCGACTCTATCTCCTCCTTCTATTCCGGGCGGAAGCTGAACGGCGCCTGGGACAGCGGCGCCACCTGGAACCGGGAACACACCTGGCCCCAGTCCAAATCCACGGGAGAGCAGAAGAATGACATTATGATGCTCCGGCCCACCTCGGTCCAGGAGAACTCCGACCGGCGCAACCTGGCCTACGGGGAAAGCAGCGGCTTCTACAATCCCAACGCGGAGGCGAACGGTCAATTCGACCTCCGGGGCGACTGCGCCCGGATCTGCCTCTACTGCTACGTCCGCTGGAGCGAAAACGCGGGCCAGATGTGGGGCGCGGACGGCGTGATGGAAAGTCTCGACGTGCTCCTGAACTGGATGGCGGAGGACCCTGTTGACACTTGGGAAATGGGCCGCAACGACGCGGTGCAGGACATCACCGGGGTTCGCAACGTGTTTGTGGACTACCCCGAGCTGGCCTGGTATCTCTTCGGTCGTGAGCTTCCCGGCAGCTATCCCACTCCCTTGAACGGAGGCGGAGAATGGCCCCCGGCCAGCGCAGTGTATACAGAGTTCTCCGCCGTTCCGGACGATCCTGCTCACGGCTCCGTCCAGGTGAGCGGCCTTTGTGCCACTCCCCATCCCGCCGAGGGCTGGTACGTTTCCGGCTATGACGTGATCTCCGCAAGCGTCTGGTACGTGAACGGCGACGATCCGGCGCCCTATGCGGGTCTGCTGCGATGGGACCGGTACGGCCGGCTGCTGTGTCTGGATCGGTGGGAGGTCAGCGTGTCCGTCACGATCCACTTCACGCCCGTCGGCGAGACGGATCCCTGTCCCACCGGCCACAAGCTGAATTTTGACGACCCCGAAATTGTGACGGAGCCCACCTGTACGGAGAACGGTCAACAGCGGCTGAGCTGTGAGCGCTGCGGTAAAAGCGTTCTTCGGCCGATCTCCAGCCTGGGGCACGACTGGGACGACGGCGTCGTGATCGTTCCGGCGACGGTCGAGGAATCCGGTACGATAAAGTATAGCTGCCGCCGCTGCAGAGAGTATTATGAGACCTACTATTACTTTGAATTCGACGACGTGAAGGATACTGCCAAATATTACTATATTCCCGTCTACTGGGCGTTGTATCATTCCCCCCAGATCACCGCAGGCAGCGACGCGGCCCACTTCTCCCCCGCCAAGCCCTGCACCCGGGAGCAGATCGTGACCTTCCTTTGGAAGGCCGCCGGCGCACCGAAGCCCGAGGCGACGAGCAGCCCCTTCCGCGACGTCATTAGCGGCAAGTATTATTTTGACGCGGTGCTTTGGGCCAATGAGAATGGGATCACCGGCGGCGTGGGCGACGGCAACTTCGGCGTGGGCAAGCCCTGCACCCGGGAGCAGGCGGTGACCTTCCTGTGGAAGGCCTGCGGCTCCCCGAAGCCTAATTCCACAGAAACCCCCTTCGAGGATGTGAATGCGGACAAGTACTACTGCAAGCCCGTCCTCTGGGCCGTGGAAAACGGCATCACAAGCGGCATGGGCAACGGTAATTTCGGCGTCGGCAAGACCTGTACCCGCGGCCAGATCGTCACCTTCCTCTACGCCGCCTCCGATTTTCTGAGCGAAGACTGATCCGATCTCCCGAAGGAGCCGGCATCCGCACTTGCTGAATCGAAAAAAACTGACTGAAAGGAGGAGTCAAATTGAAATACTTGAAAAAGCTGACGGTTTTTCTGCTGGCCCTGTCCCTGGTGCTGGGTCTGCTGCCCGCCCTGGGCCCTGCCGCCAACGCCGCCGGCGTGACCGTCAACGAAGCAAACTTTCCCGACGCCAAATTCCGTTCCTTCGTGAGCAGCAAATACGACGTCGACTCCAACGGCGTCCTCAGCGACTCCGAACGCAGCACCATTGCCATGGACTGCAGCGGCAGAAACATCGCTTCCCTGACGGGCATTGAGTATTTCACCGGTCTGAAACGGCTGAACTGCTCGGACAACGCCCTCACCGCCCTGGACGTCCGGCAAAATACCGCGCTGACCCAGCTGCTCTGCGACAAGAATCAACTGAGCTCCCTGGACGTCACGAAAAATACCAGGCTCGAGATCCTTTCCTGCCAGAAAAATCAGCTCTCCGCGCTGGATATGAGCGCCAACACGGCCCTGACCAGGCTGGACTGTTTTGAAAACGATCTGACAAAGCTGGATGTTTCCCACAATTCGGAGCTGACCTGGCTCCAGTGCTACAGCAATTCTCTCACGGAGCTGAACCTGGGAAAAAACAGCAAGCTGTCCAGACTCTATGTCCACAACAATCATCTGAATAAGCTGGATATCAGCGGCACGCCCATCCTTAAGAACACCCTGGCGAACGGGACTCTGTCCACGAGCAATTCCTACAATATCTACAAGCTGGACGACAGCATCCTGACCGTGGACAAGGACATCCCCATCCAGACCGTCCGGAGCTATCCCCTGAAGGTCCGAGGCTTGGAGGTGACCGACGAAAACCGCAGCGACATCCTGGGCGACGGCGTTTTCTCCTTCGACGGAATCTCCACCCTGACCGTCAAGGGTGACTGCAACACGAATCAATTCTGCATTGAAAACGTCGGCGTCAAGGGTCTGCGGATCAAGGTCCTGCAGAATTCCACCCTCAGCTCCTCCGCCGCGAACGTGATCCTGGCCCGGGCGGACACCGTCATCACCGGACCCGGGATCCTGACGCTGAATTGCACCCAAAGCGACGGCAGCGGAATTTACGCCGTCAACAGCGGCGTAGTCCTGACCCTGGAGCTGGCACAGGTGGACGTCAAGGCCTACTACGGCATCGTGGGTCCCAACGGCGGCAATCAGGCGAAGCTGATCTTGGATCATTCCTATGTGTTGGTAAGAGGCGCAGACGGCGGCGCGATCTGTGATTTTCGCGGCGGCATCACCCTGCGGAACTGCAGGATCAGCCGTCCCAAAAACGGAGGTCTCAACAGCAGCGGGAGCAACGTGGTGGACAGCGAGGGGAAGACTGCTGTCAACGCTTACATCGTTCCGACAAAACGGACAAATCCCTTTGTGGACGTGCAGGAAAGCGATTCTTTCTACGACGCGGTGCTCTGGGCCTATTACCACTATCCCTGCCAGATTACTGCGGGCAAGGACGAGACCCATTTCGCCCCCGCCGATACCGTCACCCGGGCCCAGGCTATGACCTTCCTCTGGAAAGCCGCGGACAAGCCGGAGCCCGCCAATTCCCAAAATCCCTTTACGGACATCAAGCCGGGTAAATACTAC
>JAFYAB010000099.1 GCA_017540945.1 Oscillospiraceae bacterium
TGAAGACCGTCACGAAGTATCTGGCCGCCTTCGGCGTCCCCGAGAGCCACTTCGCCGTGGACCTGACCATCGCCCGGGGCCTGGACTACTACACCGGCACCGTCTACGAGACCCTGATGCTGGATCACCCCGAGATCGGCTCCATCTGCTCCGGCGGCCGCTACGACAACCTGGCCGAGTACTACACCGAGCGGCAGCTGCCCGGCGTGGGCATCTCCATCGGCGCCACCCGGCTGTTCTACGTGCTCCAGGAGCAGAAGATGCTCAACGAGGAGCTGAACACCGCCCCCGCCGAGGTGCTGATCCTGCCCATGACCCAGGACCTCACCGCCGCCGCCGAGGCTGCCACCTTCTTCCGGGGCTGCGAGATCCGCACCCAGCTCTACACGGAGCAGAAGAAGTTCAAGGCCAAGATGAGCTACGCCGATAAGCTGGGCATCCCCTTTACGGCCTTCCTGGGGGAGGACGAGATCGCCCAGGGAAAGATCTCCCTCAAGAACATGCAGACCGGCGAGCAGCAGCTTCTGAGCCTTACAGACGCTGCCAACGTGATCCTGGAGGATATGCGGGTCCGCAACAACGGCAAGCTCATCAAAGGATAATGTTTGCGGGCAGATTGCCCGCGCTGCAAATGTGAATCCGGCGGGCAGATTGCCCGCGCTGCAAATGTGAATCCGGCGGGCAGATTGCCCGCGCTGCAAATGTGAATCCGGCGGGCGGATTGCCCGCGCTGCATAAGAGGTATTGTAATATGACGCAGAACAGAACCCACAACTGCGGGGAGCTGCGGCTCTCCGACGCGGGCAGGCAGGTCCGCATCGTCGGCTGGATGGAGAACGTCCGTGTGGTCGGCGCCAACTTCGCCTTTGTCGTGCTCCGGGATTTCTACGGCACCACCCAGGTGGTCATCGAGACCGAGGACATGATGAACGCCGTCAAGCCCTTCAACAAGGAGACCACCATTGCCGTGGAGGGCGTGGTCCGGGAGCGGGATTCCAAGAACCCCAAGCTGCCCACCGGCGAGATCGAAATCGTCCCCAGCCGGATCGAGGTGCTGGGCAAGTGCCTGCACAACGAGCTGCCCTTTGAGATCAACCGCAGCCGGGAGGCCGCCGAGGACACCCGGCTGAAGTACCGCTATCTGGATCTCCGCAACCCGGCGGTGAAGAAGAACATCATCCTCCGCTGCAACGTGGTGGCGGAGCTGCGCAGGCTCATGACCGAGCGGGGCTTCCTGGAGATCACCACCCCCATCCTGACGGCCTCCTCTCCCGAGGGCGCCCGGGATTACCTGGTTCCCGCCCGGAAGCACCCCGGCAAGTTCTACGCCCTGCCCCAGGCTCCCCAGCAGTTCAAGCAGCTGCTGATGACCGCGGGCTTCGACCGCTATTTCCAGATCGCCCCCTGCTTCCGGGACGAGGACGCCCGGGGCGACCGTACCCCCGGCGAGTTCTATCAGCTGGACATGGAGATGGCCTTCGCCGATCAGGACGACGTGCTGGGCGTGCTGGAATCCGTCATTGAGCCGGTTTTCCGCAAGTTCGGCCTCTATCAGCGGGTCACCCCGGCCCCCTTCCGCCGCATCCGCTTCAACGACGCCATGGAGAAGTACGGCACCGATAAGCCGGATCTGCGCATCGATCTGGAGATCAGCGACGCCACCGAGCTGCTGCAGGGGATCGGCTTCGGGCCCTTCGAGGGCAATACCGTCAAGGCCGTCGTCGTCTCCGATTTCAGCGCCACCCGCAAGCAGATCGACAAGCTCTGCGCCGACGTGGAGGTCCAGGCCGGACAGAAGCCCTATTGGTTCCGGGTGGACGAGAACGGAGAGCTGGTGGGCGGCATCGCCAAGTTCGTGCAGCCCTTCAAGGAGCAGGTCCTGTCCGCGCTGAAGCTGCCGAAGAACTGCTTCGTGGGCCTGACCGCCGGCAAGAAGGCTGCCGCCCAGAAGACCGCCGGCGTGCTCCGGGTCAAGCTGGGCGCTCTCTGCCCCAACCACATGGACAAGGAGCAGTACCAGCTGTGCTGGATCGTGGACTTCCCGATGTACGAGATCGGCGAGGAGAGCGGCGAGCTGGAATTCTGCCACAATCCCTTCTCCATGCCCGACGGCGGCCTGGAGACGCTGCTCAAGGCCGAGCGCGGCGAGATCGATCCGCTGTCCATTACCGCCTGCCAGTACGACCTGGTCATCAACGGTTACGAGTCCGCCTCCGGCGCGGTCCGGAACCACGACCCGGAGATCATGGTCAAGGCCTTTGAGCTGGTCCGTCTGGGCGAGGCGGAGGTCAAGGCCAAGTTCCCGGCCATGTACAACGCCTTCACCTACGGCGCTCCTCCCCACGCGGGCGCGGCGCCCGGCGTGGACCGGATCATCATGCTGCTGACCGGCGAGGAGAGCATCCGGGAGGTCATCACCTTCCCCATGAACCAGAAGGCCCAGGACGTGATGATGGACGCTCCCACCACCGTCAGCCAGAAGCAGCTGGACGAGGTGCACATCGCCATTGTCAAGGACGAGGAGTAAATAATAAATAAAAGAACGGGTCCGGCGTCATTCGCCGGATCCGTTCTTTTTTGTGATCCCCCACCGGGCCAGCGGGTAGCGCTGCATGGCGCAGAAGAGCTTGTCCTTCAGGCCGGGGTAGCGGCCGTTGAGCTCGTAGACCAGGTCCTTGATCTCCTCCCGCTTGGTGTGCTTGTCGGCGGGGCAGCTGTTGTGGACCACCGGCAGGCCGTATTTCCCGGCGAAGTGGCTGACGGATTGCTCGGGGATATAGAGCATGGGCCGGATCTGGGTGACGCCGGTGCGGTCCAGATAGGTGACGGGCTCAAAGCAGGAGATCCGCCCCTCGTAGATCAGGGACATCAGAAAGGTCTCCACCGCGTCGTCCCGGTGGTGGCCCAGGGCGATCTTATGGATGCCCGCCTCGGTGATGGCCTTGCCCAGGGCGCCCCGGCGCATCTTGGCGCAGAGGGAGCAGGGGTTTTTCTCCCTGCGGTGCTCGAAGAGCACGGGGCCGATCTGGGTGTCGATCTTGTGGAAGGGGACGCCGAGCCTCTCGCAGAGGGCGGCGACAGGGGAGAAGTCCATGCCGTCCAGGCCCATATCCACGGAAAAGGCCTCCAGCGCAAAGGGCCGGGGATAAAACTTTTTCAGCTCCGCCAGCAGGACCAGCAGGGTCAGGGAGTCCTTGCCGCCGGAGACCCCCACGGCGATCCGGTCGCCCGCCTGGATCATCTGATAATCGTCTATACAAGATCGAAACAATGACAACATATGCTGCATAGAAACACCTTCCAAGACAGACGTAGCGCGGGCAACCTGCCCGCAAATATGGATTTGTCGGGATGCCTTCCCCTTGGGGGGAAGGTGGCGCGAAGCGCCGGATGAGGGGAGGTATCGACGACAAAGTGCTCCTCATCAACGAGCAAATAACATGCAGCGCCCCTCATCCGTCATCCGGCTTCCGTGAGACGCCGGATGCCACCTTCCCCCGAGGGGGAAGGCTTTGCGGAGAGGCCGGATGCCAGCTTCCCCCGAGGGGGAAGGCTTTGCGGAGAGGCCGGATAATCCCGATCCTTCAAGGGCTTTCCGCGCCTTGCGCGGAAATAAAAAACCGCAAATTGAATACGAGAAAACGAGAGAATAGAAGAGAATAAAAGAGATTTACGAAGTTCTTCCGGATGAAAATAAAATTTCGCAAAAATGCAGTTGACATTGATTCGCAAATATGATATAAATGCGAGGCGCGGTCAGGGATATTGTACCCGCGCAGCATGAATTTGTCAAATGAAATGTAATATATCTACGGAGGAAACATCATGTCCACTACTATGGCAAAGAAAGAGACCGTGGAACGCAAGTGGTACGTCATTGACGCCGCCGGCAAGCCCATGGGCCGCACCGCCGTCATCGCCGCCAACCTGCTCCGCGGCAAGCACAAGGTCGATTTCACCCCCAACGTCGACTGCGGTGATTTCGTCATCATCATCAACACCGACAAGGCTGTTCTCACCGGCAAGAAGCTGGAGGACAAGTACTTCCGCCATCACTCCGGCTGGATCGGCGGTCTGAAGGAAACCAAGTACCGCCTGCTCATGGAGTCCCGCTCCGACTTCGCCATGGAGCTGGCTGTCAAGGGTATGCTGCCCAAGAACTCCATCGGCCGTACCGCCATGACCCGGCTGAAGCTGTACAAGGGCGCCGAGCACAAGAACGCCGCCCAGAAGCCCATCGCCTGGACCCAGGACTAAGGAGGTAACGAA